>NZ_DALZYO010000036.1:0-63910 GCF_031988165.1 Neobacillus sp. | reverse complement strand
GTTAAGACACCGCCCTTTCACGGCGGTAACACGGGTTCGAATCCCGTAGGGGTCACCATTTTGGAGGATTAGCTCAGCTGGGAGAGCATCTGCCTTACAAGCAGAGGGTCGGCGGTTCGATCCCGTCATCCTCCACCATTAGTGAATAATACATTTGGCGGTGTAGCTCAGCTGGCTAGAGCGTTCGGTTCATACCCGAAAGGTCGGGGGTTCGACTCCCTTCGCCGCTACCAAATGAATTTTTAGGGATTGTTTTTTGATAATGGAGGAATACCCAAGTCTGGCTGAAGGGATCGGTCTTGAAAACCGACAGGCGGGTCATACCGCGCGGGGGTTCGAATCCCTCTTCCTCCTCCATATATTTTTTTGTTCAGTTCATGTATCCTATGAGCATGGACAAAACATAATATTTTTTATTGTCGCGGGGTGGAGCAGTCCGGTAGCTCGTCGGGCTCATAACCCGAAGGTCGCAGGTTCAAATCCTGTCCCCGCAATATGGTCTAGTAGTTTAATTGGTTTGAATGCCAACCTGTGTCATGCAGGTGATCGATGGTTCAAGTCCATTTAGACACATCGAAAAATAATACAAAGTAAGAAGTTCCAGTGCATCTAGTAAGTAATTCCGTTTTTTTTGGAGAAACATTGTAAATAGTATATTAATCAAGAGCCCAAATCGCATAGTGATTTGGGCTTTTCTATACCTTTTATATCAGTATTTATTAATTTTTACAAACGAAACAGCGATGTAAATAACCTAACTTTTATTTCAATTAATCATCAAGGTATAATGGGCGCAAGGATGATTTTGAAATTAGTGAAAAGAGGGTGAGGAATAGATGATGAATGAAAGATATCCAATAGGAGAATTCGATTGTGCTGAACACATTTCTACAGAAGAAATAAAGGCTTGGATCAATGAAATACGAACGTTACCTAGGAGATTAATAGTAATAGTCAAACATTTGAGTGACGAAGATCTAGAATCTACATATCGAGAAGGTAGTTGGACTATTAGACAAATTGTCCATCATATTGCAGATAGTCATATGAATGCTTATATCCGGTTCAAATTAGCACTAACAGAAGAAAATCCAACAATTAAACCGTATGCTGAAGATAAATGGGCTAAGTTGCCCGATTCAAAATTACCCATCGCCACTTCTTTAAAAATCATTGAATCCTTACATGAACGGTGGGTTTATTTAATTGAAAACTTAACAAATGAACAATTAAAAAAAACATTTATACATCCTGATTCTGGTATTGTTTCGGTCGAGAAAAACATTGGTATTTATGCATGGCATGGTAATCATCATATTGCTCATATAAAAAATGCTTTAAAACAATTTTAAAGTGTAATCAAACTTTTTTATAAAAATTTGGTTTATTCTTGAAGATCTAGAATCCATTTTGATTATTCTTTTTTCAAAATGGATTCTATTAATTTATTAATAAGTACCGGTTCACACAACATTTTTAATCAAACTTTATTTAAAAGCAACCACAATAGACCAACACGCCCTTAATTGAATAAAAGACATTCATATAAAAAAACAGGAACATATATTCGTTTTGATGTTATAATGAGGTTACAAAAAATGGGAGGTTTTGTATGAAACTACATAATATAAACATTAACGAGCGTATGATGCATTATAATGTATCTGGTTTAAGCATTGCATTAATTGAAAATGGTCAAATCAGTTTGACAGAAGGCTTTGGTGTCCTTGAAGCTGGAACCGCTAACAATGTAAACAGTAATTCTATTTTTAATGCTTGTTCTATCAGTAAATTTCTAACGGCAATGCTAGTAATGAAATTAACGGAACAAGGTATTCTTGATTTAGATAAGGATGTAAACAAAAGCCTTTTATCGTGGAAGGTTCCCACTAATGAATTAACAAAAAATAAAAAAGTTACATTACGGACATTGCTTAGTCATCAATCTGGGATTATTGACCCTGAAGGTAGTTTTACTGAACTTAATTCCATTCAAGACATACCATCAATGGTTGAACTATTAGAGGGAAGAACACTGTACTGCAACGAATCTATTGAAGTTAAGTACGAACCAGGAAGTGACTTTCAATATTCAGATACAGGTTTTTGTATTATTCAACAATTGATAGAAGATGTTACTGGACAGCCTTTTAAGGAAGTAATGAACGAACTCATATTTGAACCATTAAATATGGAAAATAGCACATTTGAACTGACAATATCACAAGCTAGAAGCGAAGATTTTTCTTGTGGTCATAACAAAAATGGAGAATTAGTAGATGGAAAATATCCGATATATCCATATCCAGCAGCTTCTGGACTATGGACAACACCTTCAGATTTAGCGATTTTGGTTATTGAACTAATCAATTCTTTAAAAGGTGAAAGTAAGATTGGACTTTCTAAAAGTAATGCAAAGGAAATGATTCACTCACAAGGTTGTAAAGATTGGACTGGACTGGGACTGTTTATAGATGGCTCAGAGCAAGAAATTGAAATATCATCCCTTGGTTGGGGTGTAGGCTTTCAATGTTTGATGGTGGCAAATCCTTATTTGGGGACTGGCGTAGTCATAATGACAAATACAGATTTAGGTGTTCATCAAATGAAAGGTATTATTGGGGAAGTATATAATGCCTTTACTTCTTAAACACTCGAAATTGAAATAGTGGTTGTTTATTTAGTTTACTAAGGCATATAAAATAAGGGGAAAACGCTTGGGTTCACATCCAAGCGTTTTTATATATTGAAATTACTTATGCATTTATCCTGGAGATTTAATCTTAGACAAATTTGGGTTGGTCTAAGTGTACTCCTTACAGTGCTTCCTTAATCACCTTTTTGTAATAGAGCACAGATAGGATTCCGAAAATCGAGTACAATCCGGTATAGATGACCATGACGATAATCATTGGTGTCCACACCTCTGTTCCAAATAAGAACCATCCTGATTGAACGGCGAAATAGCTATGGAAGAGGCCAATGACTAAAGGAATTCCGAAATTAAACACTTGCTTTGCTTGAATACCTTTTAGCAGATCTCCTTGGGTGAAACCGAGTTTTCTTAATATGGTATAATTCGGCTTTTCCTCTTCACCCTCACCCATTTGTTTAAAATAAAGAATACATCCAGATGTAACTAGAAACGTTAATCCTAAAAATCCAACGATAAACATGATGAGGCCCATTGTTTTTTTCTGCGAATTACTGATTTCCAAGCGAGAAGAAAAGCTATTGTCGTCATTAACATTCATCTTTTTAAAAATATCATTTGCTTTTTCGAGCTTTGCTTCATCTTTTAACGTAATCCCGATAAAGATGGAGGATTTCTTCTGAATGGCAGGATTTATGTCCTCCTTAAGACGCTCGAAAACCGTTTCATCGACAATGGCAATTGGCTCCCCGCCGTTTGTAAAGTAAGCAGAAACGACGAAATCCTTTTTTAAACCTAAGTATTTGAGGGGAATCGCTTCCTTTTGCCCTTTCATTTCTATGCTACCTGAATCCTTTAGCTTCATAAATTTCTGCAGTAAATCATTATAGCCGGTAAAAATAGTATCCCCCTCAGACACATCGATATTTTTAACAGCCTTATCACTTATAACAGGAATAGGCATAGCCTTCGGATCAAACATTAACTCTTCCAGATTTATATCCAAAATTCCCTTAAGGTTCGCATTCACCTGAATAACGTCAATCTTATTTTCATTGAACGGAATGTCATTCGCAGCTAATTCCTTTTTGAATTGAGCAGCATTTTCCGTATCTATGAATGAAAAATCGCCTGCGACATGATTTTCAGCCATTTTTTCTGCTGAATAATAGGAGATATAACTTAAAGACAATAACCCAATCGCTAGGGCGGATACTGTTGTAATGATTGTTAATAATAAGGCATTCGATTTCATCCGAAACATAATCGAGGATAGTGATAATACCTGATTAATATTTAAATAACCATCCTTCTTTTTCCGAATGAGGTTAAAGATAAAACTGACTGACCCTTTATAAAAAAGATAGGTTCCGATAATGACAGACCCCAGAATAAAGATCATGGCTCCAAAAAGTTCAGTCATGGTGTTAAAATCGCCGCCAAACAGTTTCGATGAAACATAGTAGCCTGAAACAATCGAAATCAACCCAATAATCCCGATGATGATTTCAAAGACGGACATCTTTTTCACTTTACCTTCCGTTGAAGAAACTACTCTAAATAACGAAAGGATACTCTGTCTTTTAATAAACACATAATTCATCAGCATGATAAACAGATAGATGGCACAAAAGACCACAACAGTTTGAATCAATGCTTGTGAAGAGAAGTTTAGGGAAGCGACCGCGTCTATACCTGTAATTTTAAACAGAATCATCAGGATTAATCTAGAAACGGAAAAACCGATAAAGGTTCCGATGACTAATGAACCAAAATAAAGGATGAAATTTTCGGCAGTCAGGATGTTGAATATCTTGCTTTTTGTCATCCCGATTAATTGAAATAGCCCAATCTCCTTACTGCGGCGTTTAATAAAAATGTTATTGGCATATAACAGAAAGATGGAAACAATCGCGACGAGTAAGATAGATGCTGCCCGAATCGCAGCAGCCCCTTTAATGGAGTCTTTTGTTTCATTCATCGCCGGATCATATTGTAAGGTGACAAAGGCGAAATAAAGGGCAACACTAAAGATCAGCGCAAACACATAAAGATAGTAATTTTTTAAATTCTTTTTCAGATTGCGAAAAATGAGTTGGTTAACGCTCATTTGGGACACCGCCTAATATACTTTGGGTTTTCATGATGTCTTTAAAGAACGTCTGCCTGGACTGTTCTCCTTTATTTAATTGCGTGTAAATCTGCCCATCCTTGATAAAAATAACCCTGCTGCTGAAGCTTGCCGCCACCGGGTCATGTGTCACCATGATAATAGTTGCTTTACGGTTTTGATTCATTTCGCTTAATTTGTTGAGCAAATCGGATGCTGATTTTGAATCAAGGGCACCGGTTGGTTCGTCGGCGAAAATAATGCTTGGTTCATGAATAAACGCCCTTGCGGCAGACGTACGCTGTTTTTGACCGCCAGAAATTTCATTTGGATATTTATCCTTGATGTCAGCAATACCCAGTTCCCCTGCCACTGCATTAAACATTTCATCCGCTGCTCTTTTTGAAACTTTCGAAATCGATAACGGCAAGAGAATATTTTCTTTGACTGTCAATGTATCCAGCAAGTTATAATCTTGAAAAATAAACCCTAAATGATGCTTGCGAAATTCAGCCAGCTGCTTTTCTTTCATCGCTGTCATTTCTTTTCCATCAATTTTGATAGTTCCACCGCTCACTTTATCAATGGAAGAAAGAACATTGAGCAACGTGGTTTTTCCGGAACCTGAGGCACCCATGATACTCACGAATTCTCCTTTTTCAACGTTTATATCAATCCCCTTTAATACTTCTTGTTTATTTAATTTATTTCCATAGCTTTTATGAATTTTATTGGCTTCTAATATCTTCATACCAACACGCTCCCTTTCTAATCGATACTTTTATTATAAATAGGATGACGATTTCAATCCTTCGATTGAGCGAACAAATAAGAAAAGCATGTGACATTGTTGTCACATGCCTGCAATATGGACAAAATCATTCCTTTTTGGAAAGGTCAACATAAAGGTTGTTCCTTCGCCAAGCTTTGATTGGACATCAATATCGATTAATAAAGGCTTTGCGATTCTTTTCGTTAAATATAACCCCATGCCTGTTGCGGCGTTGTCATGATGAGCAGTCGTCGAGGTAAAGCCCTTCTCAAAAATACGCGGCAGGTCCTTAGGATCGATGCCGCGTCCATAATCCTGTACTTCAAGGACTGTTTGCCCGTCTTTTTGATAGCTTTTAATTATGATGTCGGATGATTCACTGTATTTCACCGCGTTTGTCAACAGCTGTCTGATTATAAAAGAAAGCCACTTGGCATCGGTTATGACTGTAGGTACCTCTAAATCAACATCAAAGCCAATGCCCTTTTGCATACACCAGGATTGTAACGTTTTAATCTCTTTAAAAAGTAACGCCTTTAAATCGATTTTTTCAATATATAAATCATTCTCCATAAAGGGGATCCGTTTTTGGTGAAGCTGGTTATCAAGCAGCAGATGAATTCGTAACCATTCATGAGTTAATTGGGCCTTCATCCGTTCATCGTCTACGCGGTCAATCATTAAATGCATCGCTGTTAACGGTGTCTTGACTTCGTGAATCCAGGCTAATAGGTCATCCTTCTCCTGTTCTAATATCAGAAAGTTTTGCGATGCTTCCTGCTTAAGCCATTCTGTTTGCTTCACGATACTTCTTTCGATCATTTTTTCAAAGGGGCTTTCAGGCTGCGCTATATTGGTTAAATCAAGATTGTTCTCCCATTCCGCTAAACTTTTGTAGAACTTTGTTTCCTTATGATAGCGGAAAATCAAAAAGATACTAAAAACGAGCATGGATAGGAAGATAATATAGAAGAATGGCATCAAGGGAAGCGCCCTATCGAGATAAGCTACAAAAAGAATGAGTACTTGAATAAATAAGAATAGAAAAATCCAGCTTCGCCTTTCAACTAAATATTTCTTAATCATAACTATTTTCCTCTTCAATCGCGATGTAACCCTGCCCAATCTTCGTTTCGATATAACGTCCTAAACCAAGTTCGTCCAATCTTTTTCGCAACCGATTAACATTGACCGTTAAGGTGTTATCACTGACAAAGCGCTCGTCCTCCCACAGGCTCTTAATCAAGTCTTCTCGGCTGACGATCCTATTTTTTTGCTCAATTAGCCTTTTTAAGATAAACGTTTCATTTTTTGTTAGTTCAACTATACCCACAGCGTTACTGACCGTATTTTTCTCATAGTCCACCGTGGCACCACTCCATGTTTTGAGTGTAATTTGCTCGGTATTGTAATTATAGACACGGCGAAGAATGGCCTGTATTTTCGCAATCAGCACATCAAAATGAAACGGTTTTTGAATAAAATCGTCCGCACCAAGCTGCATTGACATCACCATATCAGTAGGATGATCACGTGAGGACAAAAATAGAATCGGAACATTTGAATGGGAGCGGATCATCCGGCACCAATGAAAGCCATCAAATTTCGGCAATTGAATATCAATCACAACTAAGTCAGGTTTTACCGCCGTAAATTCCTGCAGGATCTGGCTAAAATCAGTAATCCCGTACACTTCATAAGACCAGCCAGTTAACCGTTCTTTCATTTCATTAAATAATGTTACATCATCTTCAATTAACAAGAGTTTAAACAATGGATTCACCATACTTTTTTATCTACTTTAAAATAATTGTATAGTATATCCTATTTCTGTGCTATAGGGGAAAGTGGTTGTTTCCACTAACTTATAGAAGGAATCCAGCGATTTTGGAAAATGAATCCGCTTGACAATAAACCTAAATTTTATTATCCTTTTACAAAAGCAATTAAATAATAAAATTTCGTATAACTCCAATGATATGGTTTGGAGGTCTCTACCAGGAACCAATAATTCCTGATTACGAAGAAAGTACATGGACTTGTATTTTCTTCGTAATCAGGAATTTTTTTTTTAGAAAATTATAAGATAATTTGAGGAGGACAACTATGAATTTTTCACTTTTACCCAAAATTGAACTTCACTGCCATTTAGATGGCAGTCTTAGACCTGAAACCATTATTGATATCGCAAAGCAAGAGGGTATCCGGTTACCGTCCGTGGAAATAGAAGCGTTAGAAAGAGAACTCATTGCTCCATTAAATTGTGAATCCCTTGATGAATACTTGAAAAGGTTTGCCATTCCCAATTTAGTCATGCAGTCAAAAGAAAACCTAAGAAGAATTTCCTTTGAACTTTTTGAGGATGCAGCACAGGAAAATGTGAAATATATGGAGGTAAGATTTGCTCCGTTACTTCACACTGTCAAGGGGTTATCTGTCGATGAAATCATCGAGAGCGTCATAGATGGTATGAAGGACGCAGAAGCTCAGTTCGATATAAAAGGGAATATCATTCTATCATGTATGAGAACCATGTCAGTGGAAAGTGCGTTTGAGGTTGTAGAAGAGGGTAAGAAATTCCTTGGAAAAGGAGTTGTGGCCATCGACTTATGTGCATCTGAAGAGGAAGGCTTTTGCGGAAAATTTGTTGAACCGATTGCCTTAGCTAGAGAATATGGCTACCGAGTCACCATCCACGCTGGTGAAACGGGAATTGGAAAAAATGTTCTAGAAGCTGTTGAACTTCTTGGTGCTGAAAGAATTGGGCACGGCGTCTTTATTAAGGACTGTGTGGAGGCGTATGATGTCGTTAAGGAAAAGCAAGTGGTGCTTGAAATGTGCCCAACAAGTAATGTCCAAACAAAAGCAGTCCCTCAATATAGTGAACATCCAATCTATCAGTTTCATAAGGATGGCATAAAAGTAACGGTTAATACAGACAACAGAACTGTATCGGATACAACGATGGCGAATGAATGTACAGTTGTTTTTAATGAATTTAATATAAGTGAAGAGGATTATCAGCAAATTTATCTTACGAGTGTGCAAGCATGTTTTGCTGATGGAGAAACAAAAGAAAAGCTGAAGAAATATATATATAATGGCGAACAGTGACATCACTGTTCGCCATATGTTGTTTATCGAAAGTAGGATCTCATAAACGAATAATTAAATCTGTATTGAACATAAATAAATTGAAATTAACATTAAATTTCTACAACTATTTGTTTTTCTTTTTCGACTTCCATTGCGGATACAATATAGGCAAACCCATTCAATAAAAAGTAAATGACATTGGATTGTACCCGTTCGTTTTCCCCTAAATAAGTATTTATGATTATCGTAAAAGAATATAAAACAACAAAAAATAAGGCAATTTTATTAAAAAATATCATTCGATAACAACCCCCTTTATTAGGATTCTTACCTTTATCATATTTGTGTTAAGCAGGTATTATGCTTGCCGTGATTTTGGATTTCTCCAATAGGCCAACCTGTATGAGCCCGTTAAGAATCCCATCGTTAGAAGAAGAAGTAGTGATGATATCTGCTGCGGCCTTTGCTTCGGGAACCGCATTTCCCATTGCGATTCCCGTTCCAATGGACGTCAGCATTTCTAAGTCGTTCAAACCATCTCCAAATGCAAAGCTGTTCTCTATGTTAATATCCAACACCTCAAGAAGCTTGTGGATGCCGACTGCTTTGGAAGCCCCCTTTGGAAGGATATCATAAGCATAGTCATGCCATTTGATGAAACTAAGATCAGGAAACTGGTCTACATACATTTGTTTATCTTTACGGCCACAGTAGAGATGTCCTTGATAAATAGCTCTATTTTTATAAAATTCTTCGTCCACTTCAGGATAGGGCATCATCAATGAATCAAAGCTTGTCTCGATATATGGATGGTTTCTTTTGCTAACCTTAAAGTCGTGGTGGCTGCAATAAGCTAAGGCATGACCGTTGCTTGTAGTAACCGAAGTAAGAGATTGCACTATTTCAGAGTTAATCGGGTTTGAGTAAATTTCTTTTCCCTCAAACACCACGTATTGCCCATTCATCGATACATAAGAATCAATATTTAATTCCTTTTGAATCCAATAACACATCTTCGGTACTCTCCCAGTGGCAATCACGGTGTGAATTCCTTTTTCCTGCAGTAAACGAACAGCTTTCTTCGTGGAATCAGGAATTATTTTTTCTTCATTTAAAAGTGTTCCATCAATATCAAAAAACACAATTGTTTTCTTCATTTTCCATACCCCCAGTAAAACACAACACAGCCGTTACGCTCAGTTTCCCGGTTACGCCGACTAGGTGTTGTGTCGTCTTGCACAACTAGCATATTTTATGAAACGCGTTTCAGGTCAAGGGATTTGATGAAAGTTTTTGGTTTGAGTAAATGACTTACTGTCGGATAGAAGCTAGTAACTGTCGTATAGGGGACATTAACTGTCGGATAGGAGGCAGTAACTGTCGTATAGGGGTTATTAACTGTCGTATAGGAGGCAGTAACTGTCGGATAGGAGGCAGTAACTGTCATATAAGGGCCAGTAACTGTCGGCTAAGAGCCTAAAACAATCGAATAACCCATTGAGACTGTCGGCTAAGTCCCTGTTACCCTCGGATGCAAAGAATCTAAGCCAGCAAAAAGACTTGGTGATCAATTCAACCCCCAAGTCTGGTAATCCATTCATTTTGGTGTCAGGCACCACTAAATTTCAGACAGATTCACGTTCAATCAATGTAACGGGTATTTCTTGATAGGTAGCTTCTTTGCTAATGTTTATTCCTTGAAGAAATAATTTCCTGCCTATATCCACAAGAGGAATTTCAATTGTCGTGATATTCATCATCTTCGCGATGGGTTGATTATTGAAACCTATTAGGGCGAGGTCACCCGGTATCGAAATATTTCGATTTTGCGCACAGGTCACTATCCCGGCAGCAACCTCATCACTTGTCACTAGCAAGGCCGATGGAGGATTAGACATTTGTTGTATTCGCTCGATTATTTGTTCCCCGTCCTCAAAATGAGTGTAGTGCTCAAAAATGTATGCAGGTTCATAGGGCAAATGATAGTTTTCAACAAAATCCTTAAACGCCAATTCTCGCTGTCTACTATTTGTCCCTGATTTCCGGCCTATACAATAACCAATTTGGCGATGCCCTTTTTGATAAAGGTATTCTAATGCAATCATGAAACTTTTATAGTGGTCAACAAATGTTGAGGACACCCTTTTCCCGCGCGTATCTTCACATAAAATAATCGGGCCATAAGTCATATACGCTTCGATTATCCCCCAACTGCATTTTCTCGAACAGATAATTAAGGCATCAATTTGCTTTTGTTTTAACATTTGTAGAGCTTCTATTTCTCTAGTTTCCAAGTAGTTGGTTTGGAATAATACCAGTTTGTAGTTGTTTTCTAATGCTTCACTGGCCATCCCTTTTATTAACAAAGCAAAATAAGGATGATCGATGTAAGGAACAACCACACCCACAAGGAAGGATTTCCCCGTACTTAAGTGGACGGCATTCATATTGGGCTGATAATTACTTCGATTAATGGCTTCTAAAACAGCATTTCTTTTGTCCTCACGCACATAAGGATGATTATTTAGCACACGAGAAACCGTGGTTACAGAAACGCCGGCCATCTTCGCTAAATCTTTAATGTTTGTCATCCAATAACCTCTTCTCCCTTTCTTTGCTTTTACTTTACATGAACATGTGGAATAAATGAATCAAGATTATTTAGAAGAGCTAAAAAGGGAGCACTATCTTGGCGTAGATCCTGCATGAAAGAGAGGAAGTGGAGGGCTTATCGCCCGTTATTTCGGGATAAAATGTACATTTTATGTTTTACCGGTATTTCTCATATTATTCCATGGAAACAGGCAATCTAAGAGAGACAACGTTGAATGTTTTCTACCCAACCTAGGAATCATTCTATCCGAAAAAATAGCGTTGTGCCAGAGCTGGAAAAAGTAAGGGTGTGAGAAAATGTCAGAGACCGATATGTCGAAATACGAGAAGAAAATAATCATCCGTAACATCCGCCTTGAAGACATTGATGCCATTATTACGTTAGGGAAAACTTGCTTCCCTAACATGGATCCATGGAAGCGAGAGCAATTGGTGAGTCACATTCGAATATTTCCTGAGGGTCAATTCTGTGTCGAATATGAGGACAAGATAGTAGGTTCCTGTTCAAGTCTTATCGTTAATTTTAACGAATACGACGATCAGCACACGTGGGACAGCATCACGGATAATGGCTTTATCACTAATCATGACCCCGATGGATTCAACTTATACGGGATTGAAGTGATGGTGGATCCGGAATATCGGCGGATGAAACTAGGACACCGCCTTTACGAAGCCCGCAAGGAACTAGCCGTTCGCTTAAATCTACAAAGCATCATCATCGGCGGAAGGATCCCAAATTACCACAAGTACAAGGATGAAATGACGGCTCGCGAATATGTGGCAGCGGTTGAGAAGCACAGCATCTATGACCCCGTGTTGTCCTTCCAGCTCCTGCAGGGATTTACCATTAAACGGATCAACACAAGGTACCTCCCAGATGACTTGGCATCTGCTTCAGTAGCGACCTTAATGGAATGGAACAATGTCGATTATCGTCCCAAGAATAAGCGTATTTATCGGACAGCTTTTCCAGTTAGAATTTGCGCTGTCCAGTACATGATGAAAAAAATTGACTCATTTCAGGATTTTAAGAGACAGGTCGAGTACTATGTCGACGTCGCTGCAGATTTCGAATCGGATTTTGCCGTATTCCCGGAGATATTTACAACCCAATTGATGTCATTTCTCGAAGAAAAACGCCCCGATCGGGCCGTTCGCCGGCTTGCGACTTATACAAATCAATACGTTGAGTTGTTTACCCAACTGGCTGTCCGTTATAACATCAATATTGTCGGGGGATCCCATTTCGTCGAAGAGAATGGGGATGTATACAATGTAGGTTTTCTATTCCGCCGTGACGGCACAATTGAGCAACAAACAAAAATTCACGCAACACCCAATGAGCGCAAGTGGTGGGGGATTGCCGAGGGAAACGAAATACATGTGTTTGACACAGATTGTGGAAAGATAGCGATTCAAATTTCGTACGATATCGAATTTCCCGAACTCGCAAGGATTGCTGTTGATAAAGGGGCAAACATAATATTTGTTCCTTTTTGTACGGAGGATCGTCAGGGCTACCTTCGTGTTCGTTATTGTGCCCAAGCACGAGCGATTGAGAACCACGTCTACACCTGTATTGCTGGAACCGTAGGCAACTTAACACATGTAGAGAATATGGATATTCAATATGCCCAGTCTGGAATTTTCTCACCTTCTGATTTTGAGTTTGCAAGGGATGGGATTGTTGGGGAATGTGATGCCAATATTGATACGGTTGTTGTAGGTGATGTTGACCTTGAAAAGTTGAGACGTTCCCGAAATTCCGGTTCATTGCGCCAATTGCACGACAGGCGGCATGATTTATATCGAATTGAATGGAACCAGGCAATGTCGGATTAAATCAGGAAAGCTTTTCGTCTATTTTTGGAAGAGAAAAAAGGACGATTATGGTTGGCATAATCGTCCTTGCTGAAGTTATTTACTTATTCGCCTTGCTAACTTTCAACTTCTTTCCTTTGATTGGTGTATTTTCCATGGCCTGAAGGACTAATGAACCCTTGCCATTAAGAATATCAACATAGGACAAATGATCTTGAATCGTTATAATGCCGATATCATCTGCTGTTACTCCAGGTATTTTTGCGATTGTTCCAACAAAATCCACCGCACGAATCTTCTTCTTCTTCCCGCCGCTGAAATGGAGTTTCATGATACCTTGGTTGATTCGGGCTGTTTTATTATTTCTGACCACTCGCCGGCCACTGATTTTTTCTTCGAATGCGTCCTTTCCATTTGCAACTTCCTGTGGCGAAGGGGCTTCTGTTTTAGGTACCTCAAAGCCAATGTACCTTTCAATTGCTTTAACAAATTTTCCTTCATAAGGTGTCGCAAACATAATCGCTTTTCCTGTATTGCCCGCACGGCCAGTTCTTCCTGTTCGGTGGACATAGCTTTCTTTTTCCATGGGAACGTCATAGTTGATGACAAGTGTCACATTATCTATATCAATTCCACGTGCCGCAACATCGGTGGCTACTAAATAACGAAAATTCCCCATTTTGAAACCATCCATCACGGCAAACCGGTCCTGTTGTTCTAATCCACCATGGAGCCGTTCACATGAATAATTGGATGCTTCCAATTCGCTATACACGGTATCGACGTGTTCTTTTGTTCGGCAAAAAATAAGGCAGCTGTCTGGATTTTCAACGACGGTTACGTCTTTAAGAAGAGATAGTTTATCTTCTTCTTTCACTTCTATTAAAGTGTGTTCAATGGTATCTGTAGTGATCCCGGTAGAGGCAATTTCAATATTAATAGGGTTTTTCATATATTTATGACAAAGATTTTCAACATCTTTAGGCAAGGTGGCGGAAAATACCATCGTTACTCTGTTTGCAGGGAGAGCATTAATAATCGTTTCAACGTCGTCGATGAAACCCATATTCAGCATTTCATCCGCCTCATCAATAATTAGATACTTTACTCCGTCTAAAGCGAGCGTTTCTCTATCAATATGGTCGATGACTCGACCTGGTGTCCCAACAACGACATGAGTCTTTTGCTGCAGTTCTTCCTTTTGTTTTGAAAAAGGTTCTTTTCCATAAACGGCCATCGCTTTGATCCGTTTAAACCTGCCAATATTCGTGATATCCTCACGAACTTGAACAGCAAGCTCCCTGGTGGGTGTCAGTATTAATACCTGTGGTTTTTTTTCTTCCCATGTTATCAATTCGCAAATGGGGATGCCAAAAGATGCCGTCTTGCCGCTGCCTGTTTGCGATTTCACGACCAAATCTTGATTTTTCAATGCAAATGGTAGGACTTGGCCCTGAACCTCTGTGGGAGTATCGTATTTTAACACAGCAAGTGCTCTCATTATTTCCGCGCTTAAATGATAATCCGCAAAATTTTTTTCATTCATGTAAGTACCTCATTTTTTTGTATTATCCGACTCCTATATAGGATTTCTCTCAAAGAAATATCATATGCAATATCCGAATATGGTTCATTATACAGGAAAAGCCCGACAATTCGGCTCGAATTTTTAAAAAGGAGTACATGACATTTATCATGCCCAGCACATGACACCTGCTACTAACAAGTTGATCTCCTTTCCACTATACTTTGATTAACGACACAAGTTGAAGGGAAATTCAAATAAATGACAATAGAAAATACGAAAAATTTGCGAAAACAAGTGGCTCCTTTTGAAAAATCAACGACAAAAGAAAGTGTATGGCAGATTATTAACACGGTCGTGCCATTTATTATTTTATGGTCACTTGCCTATTTCAGCCTTTCCGTTTCCTATTGGTTGGCGCTAATTCCCATTGTGATTGCTGCCGGGTTTTTAACAAGGATTTTCATCATTTTTCATGATTGTACCCATCATTCCTTTTTTAAAAGCCGCCGTGCCAATCGAATAGTTGGAACTGCTATGGGTGTGTTAACGATCTTCCCATTTGATCAATGGGGACATGAGCATTCCGTTCATCATGCAACAAGCGGTAACCTGGATAAGCGGGGTACAGGCGATATTTGGACCCTAACAGTAGATGAATATTTAGCAGCACCACTTAGACTTCGACTAGCTTATCGTTTTTATCGCAATCCATTGGTAATGTTTGGACTAGGCCCAATTTATGTTTTCCTTTTAAAAAATAGATTTAACCGTAAAGGTGCCAAGAAGAAGGAACGAAATAACACTTATTTGACGAATGTTCTAATTGTCACGTTGGTTGGATTACTCTGTTGGGCACTCGGCTGGCAGACGTTTCTTTTAGTACAAGGCTCGATTTTCATGATTTCAGGAGCAGCAGGTATTTGGCTGTTTTATGTACAGCATACCTTTGAAGATTCCTATTTTGAAGAAGATAAAGAGTGGGAATATGTGAAGGCAGCAGTGGAAGGGAGTTCGTTCTATAAGCTTCCAAAAGTTTTGCAATGGCTTACAGGAAATATTGGCTTCCACCATGTCCACCATCTAAGCCCTAGGGTGCCAAACTATAAACTGGAAGAGGCGCATAAACATACGCCACCATTAAAGAACGTTCCAACCATTACCCTTGGAACAAGCTTGCGGTCACTTCGTTTCCGTTTATGGGATGAGAAAAACAAGAATTTTGTCAGCTTTAAAGAGGTTAAAGCTATTGCTAAAAATTATATTTCACCTCAAGTTAAACCTGAGCTATAAACGTCACCAAAAATAGCTGGTCCCCCTAAATTTCGGTACCAGCAAATCAAAACAATCTTAAAAACTCTTTTCTAATACGGGAAAGAGTTTTTTTTCGTTTAATTATCGCGTCCTGTTTACTACATAAATAGTTAAAACTTTGACATACTGTTAAAAATGAGGTACATTACCAAATGTACGAACGTTTTTATAAAATTATTATTAAATATTCGTGTTTAGGGGTGCGATTCATGGAAAATGTGTTTGATTACGAAGATATTCAATTGATTCCAGCTAAATGTGTAGTAAATAGCCGATCTGAGTGTGATACATCTGTAACCTTAGGCGGACATGCCTTTAAGTTGCCTGTAGTACCTGCCAATATGCAAACGATTATTGATGAAAAGATAGCCCTTTACTTAGCGGAAAATGGTTACTTTTATGTAATGCATCGTTTTGAACCAGAGAAGCGACTTTCTTTTATTAAAGATATGAAATCACGTGGATTATTTGCATCTATTAGTGTCGGTGTCAAAGAGGAAGAATATCATTTCATCCAACAATTAGCAGATGAACAGCTCACACCGGAATACATTACGATTGATATCGCACATGGTCATTCCAATGCCGTGATCGAGATGATTCAGCATATCAAGAAACACTTACCACAAAGCTTTGTTATTGCCGGAAATGTTGGAACTCCAGAAGCTGTAAGAGAATTAGAACATGCTGGTGCTGATGCGACAAAAGTAGGCATTGGACCAGGAAAGGTATGTATCACGAAAATTAAAACGGGCTTTGGCACGGGTGGTTGGCAATTAGCTGCCCTAAGATGGTGTGCAAAGGCTGCGAGTAAGCCGATTATTGCAGACGGAGGGATTCGTACACATGGTGACATCGCAAAATCTGTCAGATTTGGTGCCTCGATGGTCATGATTGGTTCGTTATTTGCCGGACATGAAGAATCTCCAGGAGAAACCATTGAGAAAGATGGAAAGCTCTATAAAGAATACTTTGGATCAGCTTCGGAATTTCAAAAAGGTGAAAAGAAAAATGTAGAAGGCAAAAAAATGTTTGTGGAGTACAGAGGTTCATTAACAGATACATTGATAGAAATGGAACAGGATCTTCAATCCTCTATTTCATATTCAGGAGGCAATAAGCTAGAAGCCATCCGTAATGTAGATTATGTCGTTGTTAAGAACTCCATCTTTAACGGTGATAAGGTCTATTAATGATTTAATTTGGAATTGCTAGATAAAGCGTTGACCAAAATGGATGGTGCGAGGCACCATCCATTGATTGTAAATATTTTTTGGCAATGTTTTTGAGGGTTCTAGAAAGTTTATCAGGAATCCTTCTTTTTCCGACAACCCATGGAGATGAATGCTATTGTTTGCTTATTTTATTAAGAGGAGAGTTTTTAATCGTACCAATCCTCTTTATCCTTACGTCAACCTTTAACTCTACCGGTAGCTCTTTATATTGTTGATTCCAATTGCTCTTTGCCTGTTTCCAGTAATCAGGATTGGAACGATGGAGGGCTTCACCAAACCCAAATAGATCTGTTTCAAAATTTTCTTGGGTTACCTTTAAGGTTTCTCGAATCATTTTTTTAATATTATTCTCTGCTTTTGTTTCTAAATCGCTAATGGTTTCTGGTTTCATTAAATCAAGTGTCTTACACTGTACATTTCCAATATTTGCTTCTGCCTTATATTTAATAATGCCTTTCGGTCCGTCTTTTGCGACTACTGTTTTTATATCAGATTTTGTCCGTATCAATTCAATGGCAGTTTTTCCTTTCTTTGTACAGGGGACTTCTAAAATTGTACTTTTTACATTCCCTAAAGCTTCATTAAGGCCTTTACTCTCCTCTTCATTTAACCAACCAATCAATTTATCTCCCTTAAAAACACCAATGTCTTGGTATTTCAATCTTGTGTAAGGCTCCGTTCGTTGAACATTTTCTATTACTTCGCCTGTTTGTTCTTCGCCTTTTAATGTAATTCCAGTTAATTTGGCATCAATTCCAGGACTAACCAACTCCGTGATCAGTTGGTCCAATGTTATCGTGATCGTAGGTGACCAAGATTTCTGTGATGCCTCTAGTGAATCATATAGTTGATTGACTGGGATTTTTTCTAAGGCCGTTAATACTCTTAAAATATCTCCACCTTTTGCTTCTTTAGCTACAGTAATATAAAAGTCTGTTCGAAATTCTTGATCCCTTGTTAAAGCGTCTAATGTCTCACCGATTCCTTCTCGTGCTAACTCTTCACCATACACGAGAAAACGAAGATGAGAAAAATACAGTTTTCTTGGCGAAATCGTTGTAATTCTTCTAATTGCCTCAAATAAGGTATCCCCTTTGTCTTGATAAACGACAACGGGGGCTTTCCCGCTTGTTCCTTGCTTGGTAGCGATCTCCCCCGGATTTACCACTTGTACTGTTACGATAAATTGATCATCTGATTTATCAATCCCTAATCCTACCACGATGGCGAGTTCATTTAATTCTTTTCTGTTCCAACACCCCGTGAGAAGGATGAGAAAGCTAATAGAAAGTATGATGACGAATATCCGTTTCATTCACTACTCCTTTTTTGATTCTTTTATATACGTTT
The DNA here is from genome assembly GCF_031988165.1 of Neobacillus sp. Classification (NCBI taxonomy): domain Bacteria; kingdom Bacillati; phylum Bacillota; class Bacilli; order Caryophanales; family Bacillaceae; genus Neobacillus; species Neobacillus sp. The sequence continues at coordinate 45,418 of NZ_DALZYO010000036.1, read as the reverse complement.
TATTATCCCCAAAAAGTGGCTGCATTACGCGAATAAAGTACCAAATATTGTAGAGTATAAAGGGGTAACTTCCCGTTTCATAAATCCCATCGAATTTGATTGTTCTAGAAGGTTTATTCCCTATTCCTTATGGTGAATAATGGATTAGATAAGAGTGACGTAAAAAAAAGAAGGAGAAATCCAAATGTTGGGTGTTGTAGGAGTGTTAGTGGTAGCTATCATTATACTAGTGAAGGAAATCCCGTACCTTAAAAAAAAGAAGCTGAAAAGAGAAGGGTGGACATTTTCGATTTTACTGCTATTTGCCGTAGGATTAGGCATAGCCCAAAGTTTGCATCTAAACATTCCGAACCCTCTAAACGGACTTACCTTTATTTTTAAGCCACTTAGCAAAATATTAAATGAATGGCTAAAATGAGGTGCATGGGGATGAGTTATTCTAACAAATAAGGTGATTTAACCTTTGATAGGAAGTTGGAATTAGGTGAATAATATAAAAATTAGTGCGCGTCAATTTGCAATATTTGTTATATTATTTTCTATAGGGTCGACGATATTATACATTTCCAGCAGCATGTCTCAAGAATTAAGCCAAGATGCTTGGATTGGAGCTGCAATTGGCACTGGCCTAAGTTTATTGCTAATGCTTCTATACTTTGCAATTGGGAGAATTTTCCCGAATATGACACTTGTCATGATGAATGAAAAAGTTTTTGGCAAGTGGATCGGCAAGTTGGTTTCTCTTTCTTTTATTTTCTTTTCATTTTCTACCGCGGCATTACTGCTTTCCGATGTTGGAAATTTCCTAGCGATACAGATGATGCCAGAGACACCAAGTGAAGTTACCCAAATTCTTTTTGCTTGCATTGTGATCATGGGAATTCGCCTTGGACTCGAAACGTTAGCTCGTTCTGCAGAGATATTATTTTCCTGTTTCATTGTGCTTTTTATTATTTTTGTGGTCTCATTATTTCCTCATGTTGAGCTTAAAAACATCCAACCTATTTTTGAATCAGGGATAAAACCTTTAGTACGGACATCTTTGTTGTTTATGAGTTTTTTTTCATTTCCATTAGTGGTTATTTTAATGATTTTTCCTGCTTCTGTAAATCAGCCGAAAAATGCTGAGAAAAAATTATTTTTCGGGGTCCTAATTGGTGGAACATGTTTAACAATTTTGATTGTATTAACGATTATGGTTTTAGGCGCTGATCTAAGTGCTGCTCAGATGTACCCAAGTTATTCATTGGCTAGAAAAATAGAAGTTGGGGGTTTTTTGCAACGGGTAGAAGCCATCATGGCCGCTATGTGGTTTATCACGCTTTATTTTAAATTTGTGCTTTATTTTTATGCAGCTGTGATTGGTCTTGCCCAAACATTGAGCTTAAACGATTACCTTCCCCTTACACTGCCTTTAGGGATGATCTTAGTTTTGCTTTCCTTTATGATTAATCCTAATGTTGCCTTTGAGAGTGCCTATGATAAAGAAGTATGGATAGTATACGCTTTATCATACGGACTTGTTCTTCCTTTTCTCCTCTTAACAGGTCAGATATTACGAAAAATTATCCAGGGAAATAAAAATCAGTAAAGCTTCCTATATAGGATTAAGGGTTGCTTTACTGATAATCCATATGCCGCGCAAAGGAAGCTTCCGCTTTTCTTAAAAGATAAGAGTATAAAATTTTCGACTTTGAGAATTGTCCAGCTCCAGCGCCCAGCGGCTAGTGTACTTCGCCCTTTTCCCTACGATAAGTCAACATCGGATCGCTATCGCTCTCCGTGTTTCCTTTAGCTAATCAGAATTTATTTCCTAAATTCTGAACGCATAAATTCAACTACGCCTCTGTCTTCGCCTAACGGCTTGCCAGTCGGCGAGTTTACATTTATCTCAGTCAAAGTGCTCCAGTCCATACGCCGCTTAACGGCCGCTTCCGCTTTTCTTATGATTCTGGTTTTGGTGCAGGAGAGTCTTCACGTTTCATATTTAACTGACTAATTAAACGAGGGCGTGAAAACATGGCCCATCTGGGAAATCGGAAAATTGCGTCCTTTTGATCATCTTTAATAAAGGGGCCAAATGGAGCCATATAAGGGACTCCAAAGGAACGTAAACTGCACATATGAAGAACCATGGCAATTAACCCCACAATGATTCCAAATAATCCGAAAGAGGCAGCAAGTGCCATAAAAGGAAATCGTAATATTCTTATTGCAATTGCCAATTCATAATTATTCACGGTAAAACTTGAAATAGCGGTAATCGCCACCACAATGACCATGGCAGCAGAGGCAAATCCAGCTTCTACCGCTGCTGTTCCTATGACTAATGTTCCGACAATAGATACTGCCTGACTAATTGCTCTCGGCATTCTTAACCCAGCCTCCCGTAATATTTCAAAGGTGAGTTCCATGGCGAGCGCTTCAATAAAGGCAGGGAATGGAACACCTTCCCGTTGGGCAGCAAGTGAGATAAGTAATTGGGTTGGCAGCATTTCCTGATGGAACGTTGTAATCGCAATATATAATGATGGAGCTAGTAATGCGATAAAAAGACCAATATATCGCAAAAACCGAAGGAGAGTAGCGATGTCTGCACGGTTATAATAATCCTCAGGTGATTGTAAAAATTGAGGAAATACGACTGGTACGGTCATCACAAAAGGTGTTCCATCAACAAGAATGGCAACACGTCCCTCTAAAAGATCGGCAGCGATGGAATCAGGACGTTCAGAATGGAACATGGTAGGAAAAAGTGTCCAGGTTTTATCCTGAATTAATTCTTCGATGTAGCCAGATTCTAAAATACTGTCAATACTAATTCGATCAAGACGCTTTCGGACTTCTTCCACAACCTTATCATTGGCAATTCCTTTTATATGCACAATGGTTACACAGGTTTTCGTTACTTTTCCAATTTTCCTAGTTTCAAACCAAAGGTTATGATCTTTGATTCTTTTTCGAAGCAACGAGGTGTTGACGCGTAAATTTTCTGTAAATCCCTCCCTAGGCCCTCTGACCACGGTTTCCGTAGCAGGTTCCTCAACGGATCGTTCTTTTCCGCCTTGCATCTCAATTGCAAAACCCTGTTGATATCCATCAAATAAAAGAATTACTTTAGCAGATAAGAGGGAATCTATCAGTACCGAAATATCCATTACATCCTGAATATCACCAACAGTTAACACCATTTCCTTTAAATAGGATAATAGTGGTAAACCGGTAGAGTCTTGTTCTGCTTGGATATCCGTCGTTCGTAAATCGATCATTAACGATTCCAAAATGAAGTTTTGGTGCGCTTGGCTATCAATCAAGCCATCTATATAAAGGAGGCAACACCTAACCTTTCCTTCTTTTCCAATCCGGATTTCTCTTGTTATAATATCGTCACTGTTTCCAACCATTTCTTTTATCTTGTTAATGTTTTCATTTAAACTTACTTCGATCGCATCGGTTTTTGCTTGGGTTTGGCTGTTTTGACTATTTTTTTTATTTGCGTTTTTTTGTAAATCCTCCCACTTTGTTTTAATTGCCTGTTTATTTTTACTTTTAAAAAAGCTCAAACTAGGATCCCTCTTATTCCTTATTATTTACGGTTATTATTTCCACTTTAATAGAGTATATTCCCAGAATTATTAGTTGCTAGAAGTCAGTAAATGGTCCTAATAGAAATTCCAGATAGGAGTGTTAACAAGGCATTTTATCTTGAAAAGGGTGGATTGGGTTTAAGGTAGGAGATAAATGTTAAAAATAGTTAATATGGAAATCGTTGTACGAGCAGGAAGGGTACCTTAACAAATGGAAAAAACAAAGATCGATCAAAAGCAATTGTTTTCTCTGATGTTTTTATTTATTTTAAGTTCCATTGTTACCGATTTGGCGTCGAATGCTAAACAGGATGCATGGATATCCATTTTCATCGGTATGTTGGGTAGTCTTGCTTTATATTTCTTTGTTTATTGCCAGATTTTCAACCACTATCCTACTCTTCCTTTTACAGGAATTTTAGCCAAAGTATTTAGTAAATATATCGGCGTGCCATTATCCCTTGTGTATATTGGCTATTTTTTCTATCTTACCTCCATCGCTACACGTCATTTAGGGGATACGATTACCACCCAAATTTTATCGGAAACACCAATACCCGTTGTTAATTTTATCGTGCTGTTACTTATTTCTTATGGCTGCTATTTAGGAATTGAAGTATTGGGAAGAACGGCTGAAATTTTACTTATCTGGATGTTTATTTTTGGATTAACCGGAAATTTAACAGTTGTAGCTTCCGGAATCATTAAAATAAATAATCTTCAGCCAATTTTAGAAAAAGGCTGGCTGCCTGTTCTAAAACAAGCTATCCCATTATCTTTCTCCTACCCTTTTGGGGAAATTTTTCTGTTTTTAATGTTCCTTCCGTATTTAAATAGACCTGAATTGGCAAAAAAGACAGGTTCAATTTCTATTTTATTCAGTGGGTTTAGTCTTACTTGGACGTTTCTACTTATCATTACGGTTCTTGGACCCTTAGGGGCAGAAATTAACAATATTCCGCTGCTGAGTATGGTTGGAAAAATTAATGTCGGCCATATTATTCAGCGAATGGATTCGATAGTTGTTGGAACGTTTGTTGTCGGTTTTTTTATAAAAATTAGTCTTTATTTTTATGCTGTTGTTATTGGGTTAACCAATGTTTTTAAATTGAAAAGGTATCAGAGCTTTATTATCCCTGCAGCATCTCTTATCTTTATTTCTACCTTTTTTATAGGGAAAAATAATGTTGAATATTCGAGATTTAGATTAGAAAAGCTTCCGTATATGGTTGAGCTGCCACTTCTTATCGGAATACCACTCATAGTACTTTTTACCTTATGGGTACGTAAAGGTTTAAGGAAATCGTAGTCTAAAAACGAATGTATAAAAGGAAAGATTGATTATGGTTATAAATTGGTTCATGTTAATGGCAGCATCATTGTTGGGGTCGATATTGACTTGTATATGTCTTCTGTTATTTGCCCGTCCCATGATCAAAAGATTTGTTGCGGCATTTACAAATATACTTATGAAGGATCCTTATTCGGAAAACATTTGGGAAATGGTCACCGCTATGACTCGTATAAATCCTAGAATGGTTATAGAAAATAGTTTGCGGGCAACAAATGGGGGAGTGATTGAGCGGCCATTTGGAACGCCGAAAAAATTCCTTACTTTCGATGGGCTGATATTCTCGCCTGCGCAATTGGCTAAGCTTCCTTCTCATGAGGATACTCAAGTAGAAATGCAAACCGTAATTGGAAAACGCGCTAAAAAGCCTTTGACTCTTGAAATGCCCATTCTGCTTGGTGGTATGGGATACGGAATCGGTGTTAGTGAAAAAGTGAGACTTGCTCAAGCGATGGGCACAGCAGTTGCAGGCACTGCTTGTAATATTGGCGAAGGAGGTTTTTTACCAGAAGAAAGAAAACGAGCGAAATTTATGATCATTCAATATCATTCAGCCAAATGGGGCAAGGACCCAGAGGTATTAAAGCAGGCTGATGCCATCGAAATTCATATAGGACAAGGAGCGTCAGGAGCAGCACCGGCGAGAATCCCTCCTGAAACCTTACAAGGAAAGGCTAGAGACGTACTGGGACTCGCTCCTGATGAAACAGCAACCCTTCCTAGAAGGTTGGATGAAATCAATCATCCGGATGATTTAAAAAAATTAATACAAAAAATACGAAAATGGACAGATGGCATTCCAGTTGGAATCAAAATCTGTGCAGGAAACAGGGTTGAAGAGGATATAGAAATTGGCATTCAGGCGGAAGTCGATTTTATTTCACTTGATGGTGGACAGGCTGGAACGAAAGGGTCTGCTCCCATCATCCAGGATGATTTCGGTCTTCCAACCATTTATGCACTATCTCGTACAGTGCAATATTTAAACGAGCGAGGTGTGAAAGAGCAGATCAGTTTGCTAGTCGGAGGTGGATTTTCTACGCCTGGAACCTGTTTAAAAGCACTTGCGTTAGGGGCTGATGCTGTATATTTAGGAACTGCTGCCTTATGGGCCATGACCCACTCCCAAGTTACAAAAGCCATTCCGTTTGAACCGCCGACAACTTTAGCTTTTTACCCAGGTCGATTTGCTGAAGAATTTGATGAAGTAGAGGCGGCCTATTATTTAGCCAATTTTTTAACATCCTTTTCTGAAGAAATGAAAGTAGCTGTTATTGCTTTGGGAAAAACTTCCGTTCATGAGGTAGACCGAAACGACCTTGTGGCTCTTGATGAAGTGACAAGTAACGTAACAAATATTCCCTTAGTCTATAAAAAAAAATAGTATGTAAACGACATTCTTCACAAATTCAGGGGGGTGAATTATTCATGGGATTTCTGCAGCACTTTCATCAGAATTCTTCTCCGCTATCAAAAGCATGGATAATGAAGCAATCATGGAGGAATTTATTATTTGCTCATTGGCCGGTCCCTGTGGAATCGCTTCGCCCTTTTGTACCTAATCCGTTACTGATTGATACATTCGATCGTTATGCATGGATTGGCATTGTTGTATTTGTGATGGATGGGATTTACCTCCGGGGCTTATCAAGGCTTCCATTGTTTGCAAAATTTCCTGAAATAAATGTAAGAACCTACGTCCATTACAACGGAAAACCTGGAGTCTATTTTCTTTCACTTGATGCCCCGCATTGGGTCACTTACACAGTTGCAAAGAAATGGTATCGATTACCTTATTACTATTCGCAAATTGATTCTCTGAAAGATCATAATGGATACCATTACAGCAGTTTGAGAAAAGACAAGACAAGCGCTTTTTCCGTAAAGTTCAACGGAAAATTTATTGCTTCACCAGAGGTTTATTTTGCCGAACAAGGAACCATCGATCATTGGCTGACCGAACGATATTTCCTTTACAGTGTCGATGCCAATGGTCATATATATTGCAGTGAAATTGACCATCACCGCTGGACATTACAAAAGGCAGAAGCAGAAATTTACTACAACACACTCACCACACCATTTAATATTCAACTGCCGGAAATGAAACCATTCCTTCACTATTCAAAAGGAGTTGATTCTATTATTTCCAATATTAAGAGGGTGGGAAAATTTGCTGCCGAATAAGGTGGGTTATGGTTATTGACGGAAAGGGTGGAATTACTGTCGGATAAGGTGGCATTACTGTCGGAAAGGGTTGGATTACTGTCAGAAAGGGTTGGATTTACTTTCAGTAGAACAGTAATGGACACCTGTTGGCAACAGAAATCGGTTAGTTGTGAATAGGGAGAGTACCCAATTGACCGAAAAGAGAAAAAGGCACCCGCTCGCTCGATAACTAAAGGAGGTTCCTACTACTCCTATAGTCCAATCGCCGCTAAACAGGCACCTTTCACTTTTCTACCATTACTATGCTTTAATGAGAATGGACACTAGTCTCTTCCATCCAATATGCCTCCCTAATATTAATCTGCTTACGAATTTTACGGATAACATCAATCGTGATTTCTCCTTCTTCGTACAAATTCTGGACTTCATCCCGTTCTGCTTGGAATGCTTTACTACGAAGCTCCCGTTGCATTTGTGTGTAATGAATAGGATCAGCGCCTTTTTTCGCTAGCTTAAACTTCATGACCATCTCATTGTATTCCCCAATTAATAATAAATATATATCTTCATTTTCAGGAGTCATATGATCGTTCAAATACCGAATCGCGGCTTTGGCCATGCTGACTTTTAGTTGAATGATTTTTTTCGTTTTTAGTTTGTGATGCTTATGCCAATCCTGGTTTTTCGGCACGAACAGGTGCAATAGCTTGTATACACTTCTTTTAAGGATGGTCCAAAAGAACAATCTTCGATACTGTAGACGATTTGTTACGGCGAGCCTCATCCGATGAATATGTTCTTCCATCAAATAAGTGGTTTCCCGATCAACTTGTCCTTCTTTTTTCAATCTTTCAATGTAGTGGGCTTCCTCATCTAAGGCCTTCATGCGAATGCCAGTTTCCGCTATTTTTTGGCGTTCAGAGTGTTCCTCACTTACATTCTTAAGGCGATTGCGAATTTGATTGTAAGTCGCGATGACCGATACTGCAGCTCCACGGTTGTCGTCATTCATCAATTCGCGGATCGAGCTGATGGCAGCATCAATCGTCCGAATTGTAGCAATCCTTACCATTTCCTCTCTCAATTCTTCCGTGTTCCCTTTTTCCGACCTTGCAAGTATCGGCAAGAAGATGCTCGCAACAAGTAGTGTGACCAAGATAACCCCAGCCGCAATAAAGATGATTAACGAGCGTTCGGGAAAGGGACTTCCATCTGCTAGAACATATGGAATGGTAAAGGCACCGGCCAGTGTGACAGCCCCTCGTACACCGGAAATGGTCGTAATGCCGATAGATCTCATCGAAGGCTTTTGGAATTGCTGCTTTTTAAGTTTCCATCCGCCCCACCATGATGCACAAATCCATAAGAAACGAAAAAGTATAAGGGCAGCTGTAATGATGACAATATATTTGCTCACTTCAAAATTGTTAAATAACGGGTTTTTAAAAATTTCATTCGTTACACTTGGGATTTGCAAGCCTAACAGCACAAACACCAAACCGTTCAAAATATAAATAAGTACTTTCCAGGTACTTTGAGATACCACTTGTAGCTGCATTGCAGGTGATTGGTCACGATCCCGATAAATAGCATGGACAATACCAGCTGCTACAACTGATAAAATTCCTGAGAGATGAAAATGTTCAACTATGTAAAAAATGACGAAAGGAGTGAGGAGCTGGATGAGCATGTGAATGGTTACATCCTCCATACCTAGCCGTCGAATGAAAATTTTCAACCGAATAATAAGATAAGCAAGAATGGCTCCTCCTGCCAAACCGCCAATCGAAATGACTAAAAAGCTCCAGCTTGCTTCTGCCAATGAAAAAACACCGGTCACTGTTGCTGCTACGGCAAATTTAAAGGCAACTAGACCAGAAGCATCATTCATTAGTCCTTCCCCTTCAAGAATGTGCATAATCGTTTTTGGTATCTTCACCCTACTTGAAATAGCGCCCACGGCTACAACATCTGTAGGAGAAAGAATGGCTGCCAACGCAAAAGATGCAGGCAATGGAATCGACGGGATAAGCCAATGAATTAAGTATCCAATAGCGAATACGGTAACAAATACAAGACCGAGAGCAAGAAATAAAATCGGTTTTCGTAATTTCCATAAGGCCTGCCGTGAAACATTTTTTCCATCATGAAAAAGTAAAGGGGCAATAAATAGAACGAAAAACAATTCAGGCTCCATTGGAATGTGTATTCCTAGTGGTAGTGACGCAAGCAAAACTCCTAAGGCAATTTGAATAAGCGGCACCGGTATGAATGGCATAAAATGATTGACGAAATTAGACAGCCCGATGAGGGCCAGTAATAAAAGTATGATTAGAAATAATTCCATAGCATGTCTCCTCTTTTATATGTAGTGTGAAATAACCATGTGAGTTGGGAAGTAAAGGATTCCTGTTTCCGTTTTCTTCATTACATTAAGATTCACCATATTGAACAAAGTAATGAGTCCCGTTTTTTGAAACAAAAGAATTTTTTTGTAATAAAAGAAATTTTAACATAAGAACAGCAAGGAATAAAAAAGTTAGAAATTAAGACATCGTGCCTGACCCAAATCATTAACGCATTAACACATGGGGTTTAGGCACCAATTTTCTCATATATTGTAAAAAATAATTGATGTAGGAACAATAATAGTGTATCATACATAGTATAAGATATAGTGTATGATGCATAGTATAAAACAAATGAGGTGAATAGATGAGTTCTTTATTGAATTCTTTGACGACGGAGTTAAGAAGGGGGACATTGACATTAGCTGTGTTAAGTCAGCTTAGAACTCCTCAATATGGATATTCACTTGTCCAGTTATTGGAGAAGAGTGGTATCACGATTGAACAGAGTACGTTATATCCATTGCTTCGTCGTTTAGAAAAACAAGAGTTAGTGACGAGTAGTTGGGATACATCTGAAAGCAGGCCGCGAAGATATTATGTATTAAGCGAATTCGGCACAGTGATTTTTCAACAATTAAAGAATGAGTGGGAAAAGACGTCCCAGGAACTTTACACTCTATTGAAAGGAGAGGGAGAAGATGAAGTTGATTGAGCTTTATATACAGGAGGTAACGAGAAGGCTGCCAGAAAAAAACAGGGAGGACATTGCTCTTGAGCTAAAGTCAACCATTGAGGATATGCTGCCAGATGATTACTCGGAGCAGGACGTTAAGTCGATCCTTGAACAACTTGGTAACCCCGCGATCCTTGCAAGTGGGTATCGAGATCGACCGATGCATCTAATTGGCCCCCGTTACTTTGATCTCTATATCCAGCTGTTAAAAATGATTATACCAATAGCTGCAGCGATTTCACTGTTTTCATTGGCGGCTAATAATATTTTGTCTTATGGTGGAGAGGGAGCAGTGCTAAATCTTATTCTACATGTTCTTGGTGAGGGTATTTGGGGCATTCTAAGTACGGGTATACAAGTGTTTTTTTGGCTAACCTTGGTATTTGCCATTCTCGAACGCACGGATCATGCAAAAGCTCCAATTCCATTAACACAAAGCTGTAAAGAATGGTCACCAGATGACTTGAAGAATATACCCTATATCCCCAAGGAAAAGGTGATTTCCAAGGTCGAAGTGTTTGGTAGCTTACTTTGGACGGCGATCTGGGCAACCGGTTATTTTTACGCTGCTAATCTACTTGGTGTGTATGAAAAAGGGAGAGAAGGCCTTGAACTTGTAGCACCTACATTCAATCAGGAAGTTTTACATTCCTATTGGCCCTTAGTGGTGATGGTGATCGGCCTGGAGGTTGCAACCGCCATCTACAAATGGATAACAGCTCAATGGACAAAAAAAGTAGCTAGTCTAAATATGATTCTCCAGTTGATATCTTCAATTGTATTTATTGTTATTTTCAGTAATCCCCATTTATTCAACATAGCATTCGTCCAGTATCTAAATGATTTATTCAGTTTCAGCTATAATCCAAAAAACTCAATTTATTGGGGAGCAATGATCATATTCGTTATATTTGCAGCCATCGACTCCTACAAAGGCTTTCGAAAAGCTAATATTCGTAAAGGACCTGCGAAATCACAGTCCATTTAAAGTGACTGGGATAGGTATGACTCACACAAAAAAGGGGGATAATCATTATTCCCCCTTTTTCTTACTATTTATAATGGTTTCTTACCTTAATGTTTTTAAGGCACCGCTCCAAGCGATTACTTCGTCAAGCATGGCATTAACATTAGTTAGATGCAATTCAGCTGGTTTGAAGACACTTGCATTTTCAAAGTCTGTAAATAGTGACAAGGTGGGATGTACACGAACGTCAGCAACTTTTAATTCTCCCAAGATTCCACGTAAATGTTCAGCAGCACGAGCGCCACCTGTTGAACCATAGCTGACAATTCCAGCAGCCTTGTTGTTCCATGCTTCACGTGCTGAATCAAGAGCATTTTTTAATGCCCCAGTGATGCTGTGATTGTATTCTTGAACAATGAATACGAATCCATCTAAGCTAGCTAGTTTTTCATTCCAAGCTTGTAGTCCTGGTTCTGCACCAGTACCTTCTCCTAAAAATGGCAATTTGAAATCAGCAATATCCACGATTTCATAATTGGCATCTCCGCGTTGGTTGGCAATTCCTTTTACCCATTCTCCTACTTGTGGACTTACACGGCCTTGACGTGTGCTTCCTAAGATAATTCCTATTGTTAATTTTTCCTTTGTCATTGTCTCGTCCTCCTTCGTTGAACTGCTAAATAGATTGTTGAAAAAGCCCATATTATTACCACCTCTATGATGTAAATTCTATTCAATTTATTTATCTCGAATTAAAATATTATTAATTCAAGATAAATAATAATATACTGGATTTATTTTGTCAAGGATAATGAATGATGTTGAAAGTTCATATTCAATTCATATATTCTTTGTATAATCTTGGATGTAATATGGAAAGTGAACATGATGCAACGAAATAACTTTTACAAACTCACTCCTTGTATCGTGAATTTGCAGAGCAACAATTACGGATGAAAGAAATGGTTTGAAAGGGATGAGGACCAATGGCGAAATTATTAATTGTCGATGATGATGTCAATATTCGAGAACTTGTTCTCCTATTTCTAAAAAAGGAGGGATTCGAACTTTATGAGGCGTCAGATGGAATGTTGGCATTAAGGTTAATGGAAAAAGTGAAGATGGACCTTGTCAGCATCGATGTCATGATGCCGAACATGGATGGTTGGGAGTTATGCCGCGAGCTTCGAGAATTCAGTGATATCCCCATATTAATGTTAACCGCCAAAGGAGAAACAGCACAAAAGGTAAAGGGATTTGAACTTGGAGCTGACGATTATCTGGTCAAACCATTTGACCCGATTGAATTAGTGGCAAGGGTCAAAGCTTTGCTGAAAAGGTATAACATTACAGCCTCACAAACCATTGAGATGGGGGAATTTAAGTTAAATCGCAAAACACATGAAATTTCTTTTAAAGGCCGGGAAATCACGATTCCGTTGAAAGAATTCGAGCTGTTGTTCAAATTGGCCAGTTATCCGGGAAAAACATTTTCTAGAGAACAGCTAATTGACGATATATGGGGCTATGATTATGAAGGGGATGAACGCACGGTGGATGTTCACATAAAAAGGCTGAGAGAGCGATTTCCGGAATCAGAGTTCCCTTTCCGTATTCAAACAATATGGGGACTAGGTTACCGTCTTGAGGTGAAACCATGAAAAGAAGAAAGTTTTTTCGACATATATTTGGTTTTTTCATCTTTTTAATGATGATTACTGTTAGTTTTTCAGCAGCTTACTTTCTTGTGTCCCATATTTTTTACTTGTTTCGTTTTCATCCATCAGATTATCTTCAGCATTTAATTACGACCATTCTTGGCTTTTTTATCTTTGGTGGTGTTGGGTTTTGTATTTCTTTACTCATCCGTTCCAAGCAGCGTAATCTTTTTCAAGAAGTCATTGATGCACTAAGAAGAATTGCGAGTGGAGACTTTAATGTGCAGTTGGAAACGCTGAAAAAAGATGATCACTTTACAACACTTATTGATCATTTCAATCATATGGCAAAACAATTAAAGGAAATGGAAGACATGCGCCAAGAGTTTATTTCAAATGTATCACATGAAATCCAGTCACCACTAACATCCATCAGCGGATTCGCACGTGCTCTGCAAAATGATCATCTTAGTCAGGAGGAGAGAACCCACTTTCTCAATATCATTGAAACAGAAAGTAAGAGGTTGTCAAAATTAAGTGATAACCTCCTGAAATTAACCTCACTTGAATCAAGCAATCATCCTTTTGAACAAAAAAGCTATCGTCTAGACAAGCAAATAAGAAATATTATTTTAGCCTGTGAAGTGCAATGGGTAGACAAGGGAATTGAAATGGATGTTTCGCTAGAGAAGGTAGTGTTGGTTGGAGATGAAGATTTAATGAGTCAAGTGTGGACAAATATGATTCATAATAGTATTAAATTTACTCCCAACCAAGGGAGGATTGGAATTCATCTTCAGCAGGTCGAGAACAAAGCCATCATAAAAATCTCTGATACGGGAATTGGTATTTCAAAAAATGACCAAATACATGTATTTGAACGCTTCTATAAAGCAGATAAGGCTAGAGAACGTTCAAAAGGCGGCAGTGGTTTAGGGCTCTCTATCGTGAAAAAAATCATTGATATGCACGATGGGGCCATTTTTGTTGAAAGCAAAGAAGGGGAAGGCACCTCTTTTACGATATCAATCCCGCTATGAATCTCTCAAATAAAGAATAAACAAAAGCATAAACTCCCAGTTAACGTACCAAGGATTCCGCCAGCAATGACATCCGAAGGATAGTGAAGACCTAAGTAAATTCTAGATAGTCCTACACAAAGTCCTAGTGGGATTAGCACATAAGCAAGTTGTGGCAAGAATAAAATATATGGAGTCACGACGGAAAATATCGCAGTTGTATGCCCTGAAGGGAATGAATGATCTTTTATGGGATTCTCATGAGTTCTTGTTTTTTCTATCTTCATATAAGGCCTTTTTCGGGGAAACAGTCGCTTAACAAAATGGACCGGTATATGACTTGCTGCCAAAGCGAGTGCGCTGGCGATAGCAGTCAATCTGACTTCACCTGTCGATACGAAAATGAGGATAAAAGTAGCAGCGATGGTAATATCTGCTCCACCTAAGTGTGTGATTGAGCGGAAAAAAAGATTTAAAAGCTTACTATCAAAATGGCGATTTACCTTCTGAAATAAACGACATTCGAAGCCGTAAAAAACATGCAGCATCCTGATCATTCTCAGCTCTCCTTTACTAATGAATTATTTTCAACTCATCGTTCCATCTATCTACTGATTCCACTTATCCTGCACAGCAACGGTAATGTTCATCCATTTCCTACAATAGGTAGGTTACTACTATTGTAATAGAAAAATAAGGAGCCTTTCTTAACCTAGTGTAAAAAGAGTGTAAAGAGTTCATTAAAGTTCAGAAAATGGTCCCAGAAATCATCATTCACCCTATTTCATCTATTTATGGTTTTTAATTACCTTTACGGTAGATGGAAAGGACTAAAGGGAACACTAGGACAATGCTTGCAAGTATAATGACCCCTATCGCTCCCCTGTAATTTCGTTGACGCCAAAGCTGCGGTGCAAGACTTCCGACATAAACACTTGCCCAAATGGAAACAAAGGCTATGAGCACCCACTTTGCTATTTGTTCAATCATGTATTTTATTCCCTCCAATGGCAGGCCCTACCTGATCACCATGCCCGCGCATTTTAAATGTAATCTCTAATTTATACTCTACATCCTTTACATGATCCTCCCACTTATATGCATCCCATTCCTTTAATGTGGAAAATGTGGATTTAACCCGGTTGTTAATATGAAAACAATCGACTTTCCATTTGTGTAGTGTTTTGTCAAGCACTTTTTTTGACTGTTCTTCTAATTGCTTTTGGACCGCTTGTTCGAGTTTTTTCCTGTTTTTCGGTTTCGTAAAATCTACTTGGGATTGAACACTGATCAAATCTCCTTCCATGGCCACACGAAATGCGACGAGGACTTTATCTTTCTTTCGTTTTATTTTCATTTCAGACTTCGTTTGTGCTTTCATATCAATGGTTAGATTTAATTTATTGTTGGATGGATCCGGAATATCCCAAGTTGTTCTTGTATATTCACCACGGAGCATATTAAGAATGCGAGATTCTGCCCCCGTGAGAAAACCTCTCAGTTTATCACTTTTATAAACAGCAGACCCAAAAAATTCGACAGGAGTATCTCCAGTTCTACGTATTTTCCCGGCATTTTGGTTTGCAATAGGTGACTGCTTTGCCTCGGAATTTTCGTCTCCAGAAGGAAAGCTTGCAGTGCCTTTACGAATATCTGGTCGTGGGGCAGTTTGAATGGAAATGGCACCTGTTCCTGGCTTTTCCATGTCGATAATAAAATTGTGAAAGCGGGATTCTCGCGGTAGAACAGCACCCATATTATTAGGATCCAGTTCCAATTCAAACCATAAGCTAATATCGGTTTCAGTTGTCGGTATTATGTTATGAATATAAGTTTCTGCTTTCCCACGTGTTGTCATTACATAAAAGGAACGCCTGAATTCTCGACTGCGTACCACCTCCCCGAGTACAGGCATCACACCCTTTCGTGCTAGATCTTCTCCCAATATAAAGACTTTGGAGTGGGTGAGGGTAAGCCGACGAGCAATAAAACTTTGACTAGCCAGTAGGGCAGAAATGATATTCGATCCTTCAACGGTATGTGTAACTATTGTTTTATGGCCTATCCCCCCTGAGCTTGGCCCACTCACACCAAGAGGTTTCGGCACAGCAATGGCAAAGGTGAACAAGTAATCATTTTTAGGACCTGGATCAACGCCCACTGCAACAATGAAAGCCATATTCTCTGGATCCAATCGATCCCAGCACCCGGACAAAAATGGAATACACAAAAGGAGAGCCAGAAATATTTTTAAAGTCTGTTGGATCCTTTTCACATTTGGAGCCTCCATTTTTTTCGTAAAATCGCCACAAACCACGTTAGCATGGGGAGTAAAATAGAAAAGATTGATCCGTACATTCGTAAAGTTCCTGAATCCCAAGAAACCGCTGTCATCTCAGTGGTAGGCAGAATGGCCAAATTGTAAACGATGATAGTCAATGGGAAGATAAGAAGCTGATCCTTGGGTAAACGTAGCATTTGTGACAGTGTCGCTGCACTGCAATATAAACCAACAGAAAGCTTAATTACGGTGCAGAGTAACCAAACGACCAAAAAAAGGCTCTCAACTCTCTGAATCCATCGACCGGCAATGATAATTCTACTGATCTCTAACAACGGGAAATTTATTCGGGTTGCAGTAGGATATGGAAACACGTACATGTAGGTAATGATCGTGCTTAATAAAATGACAGAGCTGATTGCTAAACACCACCAAACAGCTTGTCCCCATTCTTGTGCTTTACGCATTCTTGGCAGGATGAACCCGAAAACTAGCAGCTCAGAAAACAAAGAGCTTTTCACGATTCCCATTGTAATAACTCGAGATTTTCCGGTTCCCCAAATAGGCATTAACGCTTTGGGATCCGAATAGGTCATTAGCCCGCCAACGAGTAAGACCACCACACTTGTAATGATTATACCGATTGTTAACCAAGAAATGCGCCCCAGAACTTCAATTCCTGAGCGAGCAATAATGGCAACGGGGACAAGAAGTGAAATCAAAATGATGCTAAGCGGCGTTCTGGGGAGGATATCCGTCACGATCATATCTGAAAATTCACGAAGCACGATAAACGTAATCATGAAGAAAAAGCAGAAATAAGACAAATTGATCAAGCTGCCCAGAAATGGGCCCATTATCTCTTCCGTCGCAGTAATTAGAGATGAACCCGGCTTTGCAGAATTTATTACACCTCGAATGCCCCACCATGACAACGGGCAAAGTAGGATCGCAATGAGAACAATCATCCAAGCCGCTGTACCACCCAATTCAGCCATCGACCGAGGAAAGGGAAGAAATATTTTCGTTATAACAAAAATAATGCCCACAGATGCCGCCTCACGAACTCCTATGTGATGCCTTCTCACTTCTAGACCTCCCCTTTATTGTTAGATGTGTTTGGTCTCCATTCTTTCTAGTTGGGCATTTTTCGTTCCCTTTTTGGACGAATCGATAATGACCGATATTTCTGCAACTTCATACCAGCTCTTATGAGCGTGTCGTTGCTTCGTAGATGTGGTGTAATTGGAGAAAGAACCGGAACTCCAAAAGAGTTACTTGCTACCCGATTGGATAAGAGAATGAGCCACACCAATACAATCCCGACTAACCCAAAAAATGAAGCAGCAAACAAATAAACAAAACGAAGGATACGTGTAGCAAACTGCAAATTGTAGTTCGGAATCGTATATGATGATAAAGCGGTGGTAGCCGTGATAATAACTACGATGGGGCTTACAATATTTGCTTGAACAGCCGCTTGCCCGAGAATCAATGCTCCCACGATACCAATAGTTGGACCAATAACGCCCGGTATCCGTACACCAGCTTCACGAATCAGTTCAAACATACATTCAAGCAGGACGGTCTCTGCCGCAACTGGTAGCGGAACGGTTTCACGGGTACCTGCAATAGCGAGAATAAGCGTAGTCGGAATCATTTCCATATGATAATTAGCGATGGCAACATAAAAGGCGGGCAAATACAACGACATAAAGTATCCTACTTGCCGGACAATCCGAATAAAGGTTCCATATGGCCATCGAAGATTCGCATCCTCTGCTGTTTGTAAAAAAAGGGGGAAATGGGCTGGAACAATCAAACCGAATGGTGAATTATTGACCAAAATCCCAACGTAGCCTTCTGCAATTTGGGCTGAAAGCCGATCAGGGCGTTCCGTACTTAACACACTAGGAAAAAAAGAGTTTGGATGATCTTCAATAAATTGTTCGACCATCCCACTATCGCCAATATAATCATAGTCGATAGCGGCAATTCTTCCACGAACCTCTCCGACAAGATCGTCATTAGCTATCGATTTTATATAGACTATTGCAATATCTGTTTGCGAAATCGATCCGACTTGCCCTAATTCGACAATGAGTTCAGGAGTTCGAAGCCTTCTTCTAATCATAGACAGATTTGTTTGAATATCTTCTGTGAAGCCTTCTTGTGAACCACGAACCACCATTTCTGTTTTGGGATTATCAATTGCCTTTTTCTCCCATCCTTGGACCCCTGCTATGACTGCAATATTCAATCCATCGACTAGAACGACGGCTCTGCCAATCAGGATATCATTGACGATCAATCCGAGCTTTTCATGTTTGGAGATCTCACCTTCTGTTAAAATATGCTCCATTAAAAATTCCTCATTCAACACTGCGTCAATGGGTATGTACATACCCATTAATGGAGTAATCACAGTTCGATTTAAGGGCTCCCAATTTACTAGCCCATCCATATAAATGATAGCTGCTTGTAAATCTGATTGGCCAATCGCCATTCTGCGTACAACAAGTCCATGATTTTGAGGATACGAAAAGTGCTTCTTAATCCAGTCAATATTTTGATCGAGGTTGAAAGATAGAATTCCATAGTCCATGGTTTTGGTTTCAATCTGTGGCATTCCTTCAGTGAACCTTTGGGGTTCCTCGTTCGTTTCATTATCCATATTTTCTGCCCAATTACCTAAGGAGAAAGAATCCTGCATCACTGTCAAATCTGCCACGAAGTATTTCTTAAGTTTTTTCCAGATGCTCATATGACAATTCTCCTATATATGAAATATCATTTATCGGTTATACAAAAAATACGTTTCATACAATAATAGTATTTGCAGAGAAATTACTTTTATTCCCATTGGAAAATGGAATTTTTTTAATAACTAGAGCTGGTAGAATATCATGAAATAGGGGGTGGAAATAAAAGGAGTTAGAGGATGGTTTTTAAAGTTCGAGATTAAAAACAAAACAGAGAGACTTCATAAAGGATTTAGGTAAAAAGGTAGTGGTAGCACCAATTTCTGAGGGTAATTGGTCTATCAATGAGATCCTTTCGTACATTATGAACTAAGCGAACAGTGACAGGCACTGTTCGCTTTCATTCGGGTTTTCTTCGTTAGTTTTCTTTAATAATCTGTTACAGTGAGATTTCTATCCAAAAAGGATTCAATTAATTCACTAACTTGAAAAGAAACCTGTGGGGAATCAAAATTTTCAAATGCGTGTTCACAGCTGTTTTTATAGCTTAAGATCTCATCATAATGGGTCATATGGCGTTGGATTACTTCTTCATTATCTTGGCGCTCCTGTTGTCTTTGGATAACCGTATCACGATCGGCATAAATAAAAATTCTTACGACACCATCACCATACATTTTTTTTAACTTTTCAGTACCTTCGGGATTTAACGTCAAATAGACGAAATCATGGTTTTGAAATGCTTCAACGATATCTTGTTCACGAATTCCATAATGAATTCCATCGATTTCAACACTTTCTAGAAATGCCTGTTGTGCTTGCATGTGTTTGAAGGTTTCTTCATTAACAAAGTGGTAGTCTTCACCATTTTTTTCATAGTGGCGGGGGGAACGGGTAGTGTAAGAGAGAACAGTTTCCATATCAAAAGCGGTAGCAACCATTTTTGCAATGGTTTTTCTTCCAGAGCCATCAGGACCTGTGTAAACAAAAATCTTTTCTTTTCCTTTGATTTGATACATATAGAGCCTCCTTTTGGTTTTGATAAAGAATAATCCTTTTATCGTGGGGACTGTTATTGGAAAATGATGAAGGGTTACTATTATTATATCAAAACGACAATATAATAGAAATATATGGTTTTTCAGGGGGGGGGGTGTCATGTTTTTGTTTGCATCTTTCCCATAGAGCAGGATCCTTTTTCTAAACACCAGATGATATTCACACTCCCTTTGATTGAAGCAGTAATTTGCTTTCTTTTTCCCAATCATATTTAATAAAAGCGTATTGCAAAAATGAATATAGAATGAGGTTATGCATTTGAAAGCACTTGTGTTCAATACATTCGGAGGACCGGAAGTACTGGAGTATACGGAAATCGCAACTCCTGTTATCGGTCCAAGTGAAATACTAGTTAGAATGAAAGCAATTGGCTTGAACTTTGCTGATATTTATAGAAGAAAAGGAAACTATCATCTGGCGGGAAATCCCCCATATATTTTAGGGTACGAAGGGGCAGGAATTGTAGAAAAGACGGGAGTCAACATCCAAGGTATCAATGTTGGCGACCGGATTGCATTTGCTGATGTACCGTATGCAAATGCTGAGCTAGTTGCTGTTCCATTTGAAAAAGCAATACCTATCCCGGAACCCATATCATTTGCTGATGCTGCGTCGGTATTGCTGCAAGGGTTGACCGCACATTATTTAACCAGGGATAGTTATGCAGTGAAAATGAATGATGTAGTTCTTGTTCATGCGGCGGCTGGTGGTGTTGGGCAGCTCCTCGTACAAATGGTAAATTTGCTCGGCGGCAAGGCGATTGGCTTAACTTCTTCCATGGAAAAAGCTGCCGCAGCGAAAAGAGCAGGAGCAGCTAACGTTTTCTTGTACACGGATGATTGGAAGAGACAAGTGCTCGAGGAGACGAACGGTAGAGGTGCTGATGTGGTTTATGAATCAGTAGGCTCCACACTTCAAGACAGCTTCGCGGCCACACGTGTCGGTGGAACGGTTGTATTTTACGGGATGGCAGGGGGAGACCCAGCTCCTGTTGACCCAAGAATGTTAATGGATACGTCAAAAACCCTGACTGGAGGAGATCTATGGAATGTGCTTACTTCCCGCGAGGAACGAGTAGCACGCTCAAATGAGCTGTTCCGATGGATGGAAGAGGGAAAAGTAAAGGTATCTGAGCAGGCGAAATTTGCGCTACACGATGGCCAAAAAGCACACCAATATCTCGAAAGCCGCAAGAGCACAGGCAAAATTTTATTAATTCCTTAGAGAAAAGGAGAAGCTATGATCCAATTTCAAAATGATTACCTAACCGTGTTTCAGAGTGCACTATATCAGACTACATGTACTGTAGTAAATACAAAGGATTTCGTTCTCGTTGTCGACCCAAACTGGCTTCCACATGAAATAGAGGAAATAGAGCAGCATGTAGCCCGGATACAAGGGGAAAAGCAGCTGTATCTTCTGTTTACCCACGGAGATTTCGACCATATCATCGGCTATCATGCCTTCCCAGGTGCGAAGGTCATCGGAAGCAAGGGACTGCAGGAGCATACCAATAAAGTGGGAAAAGTTGAGATGATTCATCAGTTTTACAATGATTATTATATTCATTGTCCCTATTCGATTGCCTTTCCGGAAGTGGATATTGTTATAAAAGAAGACGGGCAGCAGCTTGTGCTTGGGGAAACAACGATTACCTTCTACCTATCGCCGGGACATACTCAGGATGGATTATTTACAATCATTGAACCGCTTGGGGTATGGATTGCTGGGGATTATCTATCCGATTTTGAGCTGCCGTTTGTCTACGACAGTGCCAAGGCATATTTGGATACACTTCGAAAAACAGAACGAATTCTCGATAGACATGCTGTTTCGGTATTAGTTCCAGGTCATGGGCAAACATCGACAAGTCAGGTGGAGATCAAGCGCAGAATTCAATTGTCGCAAGATTATCTTGAACGACTAATTGCTGCTGTTATAAAAGAAGATCCAGCGGCACTGACTGCATTGGAAAAGGAAATGCCGTTTCCATCAAAGTTTACAAACCATTGCCATGGGGAAAATATCGCTATCATTCGCCGGGAATACACCAAAAGGACGTGATCCAAGTCCAGATATCACAGATTTTCAAAAATGGAATCATGTTCCCTCCTCTTGCACGCATAAATAGCACTAACATTAGCCCAAATTTTGCAAAGTATGTGAAAGTGAAAGAGAAACTATAAGTTTCATAGATTGTCGAGAAATGGTATATTTCTCGGCAATTTTTTAATAATGGATTGGCCCTGCTAACTGGCCTGTTGCATGAAAAAATACTATAACAAATTAACGCGGTGGAAGGTTAAATTGACATAAAAAATAAAGGCTGTCGAAGGTTTTTCGACAGCCTGAGAAACTATAAGTTTCATAGAATTCTCCTTTTTTCAAATGTAATAACATTGTTTAGTCCCCTATAATAGATTTGAAAAAGAAAAAGGTTGGGAGTCTGCTATGAAAACAAAACTTTATTTATTCCTCGTTACAATTTTAACGGTTTCGATAATTTTTTTAACGTTTATAAGCAATGACGATAGGACTCCAGTAAAGATAGGCGTGGTTATGATTGGAGATGGCCGGCATGAAAAGCTCACTGGTCTGCAAAAAGGGATGCAGGAGCTAGGATATCATAAGGGCGATGTAAAGTATGTGGTAAAGAGTGCACATGATAATGAGGAGGTGCTCGATACCAAAATTAATGAATTGATTAAGGGGAAACCAGCGCTGATTGTCACTCTCGGAGGTATAGAAACATTAAAGCTCAAGGAAAAAATGGAGCAGCAACATATTAAAATTCCTGTTGTTTTTGCAGGAGTAGCTGCTCCGAAGGAAATGGGAATTATAAAGGATTATCGTTTACCAGGCGGGCTTTTTACTGGTATTAATAATTACCATACGAACTTATCAGGAAAAAGATTGGAGCTTTTTCATGATTTAGTGCCTTCCATTCAAAGATTTCATATTCTTTATGACGAAAATATTGAAGTAAGTAAGCTGAGCTTGGAGAATACGAAGCAGGCTTCTGAAAAGCTCTCTCTTAAAATACTACCGTGTAATGTGAGCGATCCTTCTTTTAAAAGCAAGCTAAAAGGGAGCTTGCAGAAAAATGATGCCTTATTAATCTTGCCTGGTTTTAGGATGGAAAGTCTGACAAAGGAGATGGCACAATTCTCTAGAGATAATAAAGTTCCGGCCATGGGGATTTATGAGCAGGAAGCGGGGGTTCTTGCTAGCTATGGTGCTAGCTTCTTCGATCAAGGCTATCAGGCTGCAAGGTTTGTCAGCTTAATCATTCAAGGTAATTCACCTGCGGAAATTCCAGTGGAACTTCCCGACAGATTCCGCTTTATTGTCAATCAGCACGTGAAAAATGAGCTGGGAATAGAACTTAATAAAAACCTCATACATATCCCTGATTTTATTATCTCTGAGGATGGGGAGGTGAACCCTTAATGTTTAATAAGATCATTCAATGGCTTCACGCTCAGCCAATGCGGATTAAGGTGCTGGTTTTTGGTCTCATTATGTCAACGTTGCCGCTTTTATTAATCAGCTCTTATTACTATTATCATGTGAAAATGGATCTTAAAGAAAGGATTCTTGATAAACAGGAATTAATGCTGGATAACTTATCAGGTGAAATTGAACTTGAATTCAATCAGATGTTTCAGCGGGTTCAAATGTTTGCGTCATTAACGGAACAGGAAAAAGAAAAAGGTGTTTTTTATGAACTGCTTCAACAAAATGAATCAATAGAGGAAGCTGTAATCACAAACGAGAAGGGGTACGTTGAAAAAAGGGTATCCCGTTATCGTTTAAACCTACCCGATGAAAATGAACAATGGTTTTCGGAAGATATGTGGTCTGCTTTTCAATTAAAGGAGCGCATATATGGGAAAGTAGAATTTAATCAGTTTGGCCAGCCGGTTATGAAGCTTGCCATACCCTATTTGGAAAATGGCAAAAGAAAAGCAGTCGGTGCTACAATTCAGCTGCAAAAGATTATTGGAAAGATTTCTTCTTTAAGACAAGATCATTTTTCCTACTTGTATTTATTGGACCGAAATGGGAAGGTGATTGCCCATCAGGACAACAGCAAACTCCATCAAAATAAGCTTGTGGATGATAACCACGATGTGCTGGGTGTAAGGACTGAAATAAAGGATTTAGGGTGGACAATGGTGATGGAGCAGTCAAAATCTACCGCGTATGCACCCATTAATGAAATGGTCCGAAACGGGCTAATGGTTGTGGCGATCGTCACGTTGATTGTCAGCATAATTAGCATTTATGCAGGCATTTATTTTACAGCTCCTATTGTCCTCCTTGATAAGGGGATGAAAAACTTGAAGGCGGGGTGTCAGGCTGCCCCAATTAAATTGAACAGAGATGATGAATTCGGCAAACTGTCACAATCGTTTAATGAAATGAGTAAAGAGCTTCAGGAAAAAACCCAGCGTCTGAAGCAGGAGAAAGAGCGGCTGAATGTTATCGTAAATGGCATTGGTGCCGGACTGGCACTCGTCACAAAGGATTATAAGGTGACGTGGATGAATCCGGTGCTCGAAAATTGGTTTAATAAGGATGAAGTCGAATTGCCGTGCTACACGCTTATTGGTGGAACAAGCCGGCCTTGTGAAAATTGCCCAATTACCTGTCCGGGCCTTACAGGCAGTGCTGATATGATCATGAGGATGAAAAATAAGCAAAATGTAGAAAGGCTCTTCAGGCACAGGGTGTTCCCACTTAATCATGCGATTGAAGGAGAAGGCGAATATCTGGTTATGATTGAAGATATTACCGAGCAAAAGGAAATGGAAGAAAAAATTATCCAAACAGATAAGCTTAGTGCACTCGGTTTAATGGCATCGGGCTTTGCTCATGAGGTGAATAATCCACTTGCAACGATCAATGTGTATGCAGAGGATTTAATCGATCGTCTGGAACAGAATGATAAAGATTTGGACAAAGTGGAAATGGCTTATTATTTAAGCAAAATAAAAGAAAATACAGAGCGCTGCAAAAGAATAACAGGAAATCTATTAAACTTTTCAAGGAAATCCAATTGGACATTATCGCAAATTAATATAAAAGAAACCATTCAAAGTAGCATTGGTCTTGTAGAACATTTATTAAAAAAGAAAGGAATTATTTTTTTAGCTTCCATAGAAGAAGAGCTGCCAATTCTTATTGGAGACAGCTTAAAGCTCATGCAGGTGCTTGTGAATCTTATTAATAATGCGATTGATGCTGTAGAAAACGAAGGGAAAATAAACATCTCAGCAAAAAAGGATAAGGATTCGGTTATGTTCAGTGTGAGCGATAATGGCTGCGGAATTCCTAAAAAGGCTTTACCAAGACTATTCGATCCTTTTTATACAACTAAGCCTGTCGGAAAAGGCACTGGCTTAGGACTATCTGTATGCTATGGGATTGTGGAGGAATTTGGCGGATCCATTCATTTGGAAAGCAATGAAGGATCCGGAACAACGGTACAAGTCAGCATACCGGCAGAAAAACGGGTTAGAGAGGAAACGCCATATAATCTTTCAGAGAAAGAATCCTAAGTGGGAGAATGAAAGGGACTAAGATAAGATCATCCCTGTCAATACGTCATAGCTACGACATTTTGGCAGGGTGAAAAAGCAGTGAAGGGATAACATCCTTTTGCTGCTTTTTATTTTTTAGTATGACGAACATCCAAATAGATTGAGCTATCAATAGTTTAAAAGTTTTTTTAAGCAAAATAAGTGTAAGTGATTTTTTGGCACAATAATTGCATGGTTAAAGAATAGAAAATACTTATAGAGGAAGTGGCAAAATGTTTTCTAATATTGGAGTTCCAGGCCTTATATTAATCCTTGTGTTAGCACTTATTATCTTTGGACCGAGGAAGCTTCCGGAAGTTGGGAGAGCGGTAGGTCAGACATTGAAGGAGTTTAAAAAGTCAACACGTGAGCTGACAAACGATGTAACAGAAGATGTAAAAAATGAGATTAAAGAAGCGAAAGAAACATTATCAAAATAGGAGGGAGTTTTTCATCATGGTCCTAAAAGCGACAGGGAGTTTAGAGCCCAAAGATTATGATATGCTAGCCAATAATTTTGTCTCAGATGCAGAAAAAGTGCTTGAAAAAAGTCCCTATGACACAAAGCTTGGGTTAAATATGGCTAGGGATGCGAGAAACGTTTTAAGTGGAAAATTAAAAATTGAAGATTTCCATACAGTTTACTCCGCTTCTCTTCTCAAGGAATTCGGTGATCAATATGCAAGTGGTCCTGAAAAAATAAAATCGAAGAAAGAAAAAGGTCCAAAATGGGGCATGGTCATTGACTTAAAAAAATGTGTGGGCTGTGATACATGTACTGTTTCTTGTAAAGCAGAAAATAGAACACCACCAGGAATGTCCTATAATGTTGTACTCGAGACACTATCGGGTGATTTTCCTAATATTTCATTAGTGAACCTGCCAAGACCTTGTATGCATTGTGATAAACCGCCATGTGTTCAGGTATGTCCGACAAGAGCAACCTTTAAGCTTGAGAATGGTATTGTGGCTATTGATAACGATCGATGCATAGGCTGTCGTTATTGTATGGTCGCTTGTCCATATGGGGCAAGGTCCTACGATTTTGGTGATGGGTATGACCAGGAAATGACGGGTTATAACGATGTCACAAGTCCGGAATATGGGATCGAGCGGGGTGAAAGGAAAAAGGGTAAGATTCCTGAAGAAACTGTTCGTAAATGCAGCTTCTGCTATCATCGTCTGCAGCGGGGGGAAGAGCCAGCGTGTGTTGAAACCTGTATTGGGGATGCACGCTACTTTGGTGATATGAGTGATCCGAACAGTGTCGTCTCCAAGCTTGCTGCAAGTCCAAGAGCTTTTTATCTGAAAGAAGAATTAGGAACAAAGCCCCGAGTGGTTTATTTACGCTAAAGGAATTGTAATTAGGAAAGCTTTCTGAAAAGGAGTGGTTTACATGATAACGAAAGCAAATATCGATAGAAAAATGCTTCCCTCTCAAGAAATGAGTAGGTTAGGGAAGATTGAAAAAATTTGGTGGTCATTTTTAATCGTCTTATTTTGTGTTGGCTTATACTCTATAATTAGCGGATATTTCTTACAAGGAATGTCTTCCACTTATTTATCAAATATTGTCCCATGGGGTGGATGGGTTGCTTTTTACATTTATTTTATTGGAATGAGTGCAGGTTCCTTCTTACTATCTACGCTCATTTATGGCTTCGGGATGGAGAAGTTTGAGAGAATTGGCAGGTCGGCGTTATTATCAGCCATTGTCTGTATGATCACTGCGGTTACATTTATTTTCTTTGACATCGGTCGTCCAGACCATATTATGAACTCTGTGATTTACTGGAACGTAATGAGTACGATGTCATGGGAAATTCATTTTTATATTGTCTACATTGCGTTATTAGTTACGGAGCTGTATTTTTCGATGAGGAAAGATCTGATTAAACTAGCAAAAGGTGACAACTTTAAAGCAAAGCTATACCGTTTGCTTGTGGGAAATAAGCAGGAGTTCACAGAGGCCGATCATGCTCGAGATCGTAAGAGGCTTAAGGTGATGGGGATAATTGGAATTCCACTAGCCATTTTCGGTGTGCATGGTGGGACGGGATCCATCTTTGCCGTGGCGAAGGCACAGCCTTACTTAAATTCGGCGTTATTCCCACTAATTTTCATCTTATCCGCGTTAGTTTCCGGCACGGCCTTATCGATTGCCATTTACGTTATTAAATGTAAAGTAAAAAGACAAAAATTGGATGTGCCGATGGTTCGTTCACTGGGCAGTATGCTTGCCTTATTTTTAGGAATTGAATTTATCATGGTTTGGTATGAATTTCTTGTTGGCATATACGGCTTAGGGCATGAGGAACTTGGAACGATAAAACTTTTAACAGGAAGCGCCTGGTGGTGGAGCTTCTGGATTTTCCAAATGGGATTGGCGATGTTTTTCCCATTAATCATACTGTTTATTAAAAAGACAAGGGAATCAGTTAATTGGATTTTGGCCGCATCTATTATGACAATCATTGGGGTGGTTGGGGTTCGTTTTAATATGGTTGTCCCGACATTAATTATGCCTAAATTAGATGGGATGCCTGCTGGGAATTATTATCCAAACCTGTCGGAGTGGCTGACATCATTCGGTCTTATTGCAATGTGTCTAATCATCTATACCATTGGCGAGAAGCTATTCCCAATTGAGGAAAGTGACTCTCATGAAAATGGAGTGAATGTATATGAGTAAAGATAAAATGAATCGAAGAGGTTTTCTAAAAGCATTAGGTGCATTTGGTGCCGTGGCCATCGTGGGTCCAGCGTTTGTCGGTCCCGTAAAGCAAGTGATAAACGGGGTATGGACCGATGAAGGACATGGGATTGGGACGGATTACCAGGATTATACAGCAGAAGACATTCTGTTTACATCATGTCAGCAATGTAATGCGAGTTGTACAATCAAAACATATATTGTCGCCGGAAATGCGAATAGTCCCTATTCTTCGATCGTCCGTAAAATAGCGGGTAACCAATACAGCCCAATTGGGATGGTTCCTTTTGGTCATATTGATTATAATACCCCACTTGAAGCTGCCATAAAGGGAACAGGAGATGTAGCTAAATCAGGGCGTTCACATCGAGGAGCGAGAACATGTTTGAAGGGGCAAGCCGGTATCCAAACTGCCTATGATGCTTATCGTGTCCAAAAACCGCTAAAGCGCGTTGGAGAGAGGGGCAGCGGTGTATGGAAATCGATTAGCTGGGAAGAGGCATACAAGGAAATTCTTGACGGTAGCAAAGATCTCGGAACACCAGGCCTAAAGGAGATTTGGGCATTTGCACCTGAGGCAGCAGTCATGGCGGATTGGGAAAAACTTAAAACTGATAAAATGAAAAAAGCTGAATTTGATGCGAAATACAAGGATGTCCTAATTAATACCGATCATCCTGATTTTGGTCCGAAATCAAACCAGATTGTGGTCATGTCCGGCCAACATCGAGAATTTATTGAAAGACTTGCCAACGGCAGTCTTGGAACAGCAAATTATTACGACCATGGCGGTTATTGTGGAATTACAAGTGTAATGGGAAATGTCCGCTCACATGACACGACGAAACAAAAGCAACGGATGATCCCTGATTATGAAAATGCTGAATTAGTCCTTGTCTGGGGTGCGAACCCATTAACAGCCAATCGTGGTCCAACAACCTTTGCACCACAAATAACCAATGCGATTGACCGGGGGATGAAGATGGTCGTCATTGACCCTCGCTTTAGCAAAACAGCTGAAAAAGCTCACATGTGGGTTCCAGTTAAACCGGGTGGAGACGGTGCCCTTGCCCTTGCTATGTGCCGTTGGATTATTGAAAATAATCGCTATGATGAGCAATATTTACGAAATCCAAATGGGATGGAAGCTAAATTGGATGATGAAGCGACATGGAGCGATGCGACTTATTTAGTCAATGTTGGCGATAAAAAACGCCCTTTCTTGCGAGCACGTGATTTAGGTATGGGTGAAGAAGAATTTGTTGTATTAGAAAATGGCAAGCCAGTGTTGCATACAAATGCTCATCAAGGAGATTTAGAGGTTGATACAGAGATTAACGGAATCAAGGTAAAATCAGTATTTACCATTTTTAAAAAGAAGGTAATGGAAAAATCACTAAAGGAATACGCAAAGCAATGTGACATACCAGTGGAACAAATAAACCAAATCGCGAAGGAATTTACGTCACATGGTAAAAAAGTAGGGATTCATTCGTACCGTGGCCCTGCCATGCATACCAATGGCTACTATAGTGTTCGTGCTATTAATATGTTAAACCATCTAGTTGGAAATCATGACTGGAAGGGTGGAGACACTGCCTTGGGTGCAAAATTCAATGCGACTGAAGGCCGCTATAATTTAAGTGCTGTGCCAAATGCAAACACTTCATGGGGAATACCCGTTACGCGGCATAAGGTACCATATGAAAAGACATCCTTATTTAAAAAAGACGGTTATCCAGCAAAGCGTCCATGGTATCCAATTGGCAATAAATTAATTCATGATGTGCTTCCAAGTGCAGCTGAAGGGTATCCTTACAAAATACGTGCCATGATCGTCAATCGAACTTCACCGATTATGTCAGGGCCACGTTCAGATATGCAACTGAAATTCATTCGTGATCCAAAAGTGGTTGAGCTTGTTGTTTCATCTGACATTGTCATTGGAGAAACAACAAAGTATGCTGATTTCATCTTGCCTGATTTATCCTATCTTGAAAGCTGGAATGCAGAAGAAATTTTCCCAATCCTAAAATATAAATTTGCTGGTCTTATCCAGCCGGTTACGCGCATCGTACCGGATGCACGGTCAACGGAGCAAGTGTATATTGATTTATTAAAAGGAATGGGACTTCCAGGAGTAGGTGACGGTGCATTTAAAGATGGTTCCAATCTTCATTGTCCGGAAGATTACTATGTTCGACGTGTTGCAAATATTGCCTTTGATGGCAAGAAACCGGTCCAAGATGCGAGTGCAGAAGAGCTTGCCATTTTTGAAAAAGCAAGAAAAAAAGCACTCGGAAAGTATTTTGATATCAATGTCTTGAAAAGTACGGTGAAGCCGGAAGAGTGGAAAAAGGTTGTGTATGTATTAAACCGTGGAGGAAGATATGAGCCGCAAGGTGATGAATATGTCGGAAACCATATTAAATATCAATTTAATAATCTCGTACACTTTTATGATGAAAAGGTAGCGGGCTTTAAGAGTGCATACACAGGTAAAACCTTTGAAGGTGTACCAATCGCTGACGAAATTAGGCAATATAATGGAGAGATCTATCAGCCATCTAAGCCATACCAATTTATCAATTGGAAGTCTAGAAATGTGGGAACACATCGAACAGAAAGCAATGCATGGTTAAGAGAAATTCGCCCGGAAAACTATTTGTGGATTAATCCACTTGATGCAAAAAAGAAAGGCATAAAAACAGGAGACACGGTTTTAATTACTTCTACTAGTGCAAAAGTAAAAGGAACAGCATTGGTTACGCCAGGAATTAAACCAGGTGTGCTTGGCGCAAACTACAACTTTGGTCACTTCGCAAATGGTGTAAAGGATGAAAAGATTGACGGAAAAATAATGAAGAAAACTGAGAATTATGGACACTTACCGTTTGAAACCAATGTTCCCCTTCATGAAGAAAGCGGCTATGCAAAGGCTCGTGGGAATGGATTTTCTGTTAATGCTTTAGCCGATAAAGATTCAAGTTATTTTGAAGGCTTTCTAGCAGATCTAATTGCAGGTGGTCCTGCCCAGCAAAATGTTTATATCGATATTAAAAAGGTATGATAAAAGGAGAGGGAAATGGTTATGCAAACAGTAGAAGAACTTCATGGCAGCATGGTGCTAGCGAATATAATGTCTGTGATTTGGCTTGGAGATTGGGATCGTTATGAGACGATCTTTGCCGAAATACCGGCTGAAGTAAGTAATCAGTTCCCATTCCATCAACATTATCAACGTGAAGAAGTAGAAGTTTGGCATGAAAATCACTTTTGTATTCCCGGTGAATTTTTCATCTCTCCTTATTTTTCCTCTTATTCTGGCAATGGCGGAAAAAATGCTGAGGAAAGCAGGAAAAGCTTACTGTGTTTAATTGGCATTTATGAAAAACTAGGCTTTTATTACCCGCTTGAAAACAATCTTTACCCCGATCATCTGGGCTGTTTAATGGTGTTTGTTCGTTCATTAATACAAGAACAAATAAAAGCAAAACAAGATTCAGATGTTGAGCTTTATAATAAATTAGTAGATCTTGAGGTTGAAATTTTATCCAATTACATTCAGCCGATGCTTAAGCCACTGCAGAAAAATGTATCTAACCATGTACAGCATCCTTTTATTAAAGAGTTTTTAGAGTGTTTTTGCCAGTCTCTTGACAAGGAAGAATTCCTGTCATTATCTTAAATACGATCCACAGGCAATACTCGAATTTTGTTTAATAGTGGATAGAGAAGTGTAGATGGACGCCAACTGGATAAGTTGTTTAGTGATAAAGTAGGAAAGTAATTTGGATGCCTGCTTCCAGAAGTGTTAACACATCTGGAAGCAGGCATCCTTTTGTAGGTTCTCTTAAACTAATAAGTTGTATAATTGCTGACCTTAGGTTCGGTATAAATACAATCCGAATCCTAGAGTATCCCTGCCCCATTTCAAATAAGTTCGTCTCCAAGTACGAATTCTCTGTAGCATCGCATCATGATCTGGATCATTTGGATTCTCATGACAATAATTCTCGATAGATGAGGAATAGAGCCATTCATAATTATCCCAGTCATCTTCGTTCGCTACATAAGACCAAAGCGGGATTAGCCCCAATTCCTCGCCAGTCTTTACAGTTTCAGCATGGCTTTTACAATCGGACTCGTCGGCTCCCCCAAGCGCCTCTAAATACTCAGTACATGGAGTTTGTTTCCAATAGCCTTCACCAATCAGAATGTATCCATTTTTCTTTACGAGGCTCTTAAGCGTCTGTAATGTAGCTTCTAACCCACCCAATGCATGGGTCGAACCGATACAAATTCCTAAATCATATCCCGCTTGCTCACATCTTTCGACTGCGATGGTTGCATCATCCACGATAAATTTAATACTGCCTTCAGGAATTCTGCTGCTTGCATGCCTTTTCCCTTTCTCGATGGCACCGCCATACAATTCGATAGCAGTAGCTGTTACCTGGTAGTTTTCCACCAAACGTATCAACAGTTCACATTTTCCTGCGCCAATATCAATCACCTTATCTTGCGGTTTAGGAGATACGATTCCTATCATTTTCATGAGCTTTTCTTCACTGATAGGATTATAAAATGTGTGATCGCGGTGGGCAATAGCTGAAAATTTGTTTCTATCCATATGTTTGTCTCCTTTTCTCCTTTAAGGAAGATCTGGTTTATACAGAAACTTCTTATTTATTAAATATTTTTAGTCTAATTAAAACTGTAACATATATTTTATGTCTAATAGACATTAATTTTACGGTTATTTATTTGCCTTGCTGTTCGATTGGGGAGAACGAAATCATCGTAATAGTGTTAGAAAAATTCTATTTTCGTACAGGCAATCGTGGTTCCAAGGTGGGTTTGATAACGGTCTCAAAATGAATGGTTTAAATATGGTATATTCCTAGAAGTCTTTCCCGCGTGAAACATTATTATGTGTAGTCTACTTATATAAAACGATGCAAAAAGGTTGCTCTAGACCCACCCATATTTTTACTGATATCATAGGGAAGTACTTTGGTGGGAGGAAAGAAAGATGGAAAATCAAAAATATAAGGATCTTAAATTAGGCGAACGTGGCGCAATCATTAGTATGATTGCTTATATTTGTCTTTCCATCATAAAGGTAGTTATTGGATATATGAGTGACTCTGCTGCTTTGAAAGCAGATGGTCTAAACAATACAACCGATATCATTGCATCTATTGCTGTACTTATTGGGCTGAAGCTTTCACAAAGGCCCCCTGATAAAGATCATGGTTATGGTCATTGGAAAAGTGAAACGATAGCATCAATGGTTGCTTCTTTTATTATGATAGCCGTTGGTATACAAGTATTGATTGATGCTATTGCCTCTATGTTTCAGGGGGGGAAAGAGTCACCTGACATTATAGCTGCATATGTAGGTATGGTTTCAGCAATAGCCATGTATTTTGTTTATCGGTACAATAAAAAATTAGGTGGTAAAATTAATAGTAAAGCTGTGATGGCAGCTGCAAAAGATAACCTTTCCGATGCTTGGGTAAGTATAGGAACAGCTGTAGGTATATGTGGTTCTCAATTAAATATGCCTTGGCTAGACACAGTAACTGCAATTATCGTAGGACTATTAATATGTAAAACAGCTTGGGATATCTTTAAGCAAGCTTCTCATGAACTATCAGATGGATTTGATGAAAATAAAATTCAACTTTATCAGGAAGTCATTACAAATGTAGACGGAGTAAAAGGAATAAAAGAAATTAAAGGGAGAAACTACGGCAATAATGAAGTGATCGATGTCGTGATTCTTGTTCATTCTACGTTAGATATTAGAGAAGCACATGACATAGCTACCCATGTTGAAAAAGTCATGATAACAAATTATGGAGTATACGATGTTCATGTCCATGTAGAGCCAAATTAATTTATTCAAAAAAGCAAATGAATATAGAGGAATGATTGCCCGTTCTACATATTCCCCGAGAATACACAAAACAATAAACTTAGAAAATATCCCATTAGAGTTGGGTGTTTTTTAAAATGATCCTTGCGACTTTCAAATTTGATAAAAACTTGGATTCGTAAATGAATGAGTACTATTGACCTTAAAAACTATTATAAAAAGGTTTATAATGTAATAGTGATTTTTAGTTGAAGAAATAAAGAATATAAGGTGTGAAGAAATGAAGTTAGTTCTTAATTTAGTAGTATCTGGATTTCTTTTATTAGGATTGTCGGCCTGCAATCAAGGAAGTGCTGAAAAAACCTCAAGTACAGCAGAGCAAACATCTGAAAAAGTGGATTCTGTAAAGGAACAAAAAACGGATACAGTAGGGAAAAGTAAGGTTAACCAATCGGAAAATAGCAAGGAACAACCCCAGACCAAGGAGGACAGCAATCAGGTTCCTGTTACTCTAGTAGAAGCAGTGGATGGCGACACGATTAAAGTAACTTATAATGGAGAAAAAGAGACGGTGCGATACTTGTTGGTTGATACTCCGGAAGAGAAAAAGCCAAATACTTGTGTCCAGCCCTTTGCGGTAGAAGCGTATAAAAGAAACAACCAATTATTGAACAGCGGTCAAATAACTCTTGAATTTGATCATGGAAACAAAAGAGATAAATACGGTCGCCTGTTGGCCTATGTGTTTGTAAACGGGGCTTCCGTTCAAGAAACCTTGCTAAAAGAAGGCTATGCCCGCATCGCCTATGTATACCAACCTCCATATAAATATTTGGAGCAATTTCAAGCCGATGAAAATCAAGCAAAAAATAAAAAGCTGAATATCTGGTCACAGCCAGGCTTTGCTACCGATCGTGGATTTAATGGCTGTGTAAATTCAGCTGCTAAACCAACCAATCAGCCTAGTTCAACTAGCTCTAGTTCGAAAACCACTACCCAAGCAAGCAATACGCCTAATAGTAGTGGGACCGAGTTTTTTGCCAATTGTACTGAACTTCGAAAAAAATACCCAGATGGTGTTGCAAAAGAACACCCTGCTTATCAAGCGAAAATGGATCGTGATAACGATGGGTATGCCTGCGAAAAATAATAAAAGAACAGTCAAAAGAGCTGCCTCCAAAAGGGACGATCAACGACCTTTTGGAGGCAGCTCTTTTTTCTTTTTTCGCTCGTCAAATGATCTTCACTCAATAAACGCAACAATTTCTTTGAAAAGAGCCTAATTAAAAGCTAGTTCCTTGTTCTCTAAAAGAAGTATCCGCCAGACGTTCAACTTCAAAATTTCCGTCCAAGTAGCTGACCACGGAAACGCTGCAATTATCATGGTGCAGATATTTGTTTATTTTCATTAATTGCATTAAGTAGTTTCCAATCGTTACTCCGTGAGAGAATACGAGAATATTTCCGCCTTCTTTTTCATGTTTTTTAATAATCTCTTTAATAGCTATATTTGTCCGCGAAAAAAGTTGAACATAAGATTCACCTTCCGGAGCAGATAAATGTAAATCTTTAAGACTAAATAAAGTCTCAAGTAAAATCCCATATTGAGCATTAATATCAGTGAATAATAAAGATTCTAGAACACCGAAGTTCATTTCTTTAAGACGTGCATCGGTCGATAGAGGTATTGTCCTAACTCCAAGAGCATAATTTGCAGTATCGACTACCCGCTGACTCTCGCTGGCGTATGCCGCTTTGAATTCAATGTCTGCTAATCCTCTTCCTACTGCTTTGGCCTGTGCGATTCCCTTTTCGGTAAGAGGGGAATCACAAAATCCTTGCATCCGTCTTTCAACATTAAATTGAGTTTCACCATGACGGACAAAATAAAGCGTTACTTTTTTTGGTACAGTCAACCTTAAACACCTACTTTTTTCAAGATTATAACTAGGATTGTATCACACAATTGAGTGATACCGTCGCTGCGTTTAGCAGAAGTGATGTTATGTTTAAAAATATAGGTTCAGGCGACCTACACCTGTCTGTGGAAAAGGGGCAGTAATATCGAATCATGAAATTCAATAAGTACAGGAAGGTAGAGGGAAATATAGTTTTAGAAGAGGAGTCAATGATAACTTCTCTTTTTTGTTTCCATAGACTATAAGAGCAAGAATGAGGACGAAGTGAAGGTAGATTCCTTGTTAAAATGGTTCCAACAAACATAAGGGGGAACTTATTATGACAAAAATTCAGGAATTCAATGAGCTACATTCGTCACAGGAAATATTATTTTTAGGAAATGCTTGGGATCTCCTATCTGCCTTAACTCTTGAAAAAGTAGGATTTAAAGCGATTGGTACGACAAGCTGGGGAATTGCTAATTCACTTGGATTTGCAGATGGTGAATTAATTGATTTTGACAGACATTTAGGTATCATTAAAACGATTACAGAGAATGTAAAAATACCTGTTTCTGCAGACATTGAAGCAGGCTATGGTGAAGAAATTGAAACAATTGTTAATAATGTTTTAAGGACGGCAGATGTTGGAGTTGCTGGTATCAATATTGAAGATTCACTCAAAAAACAAAAAGGGTTAAAAGAGATATCCCAGCATTGTAAGCTTTTATCAAAAATAAGGACTGCGTTAGATCATAATGGATATAAAGAATTTTATATTAATGCTAGAACCGATACTTATTTTCAAAAGGAAAACCCTTTCTTCGAAACAATAGATCGAGCAAAGTCTTATGTGGAGAGTGGGGCTAGCGGGATATTTGTCCCTGGTTTAACTGAAGAGGGGGAGATTAAAGAAATTACTTTGAATATAACCGCTCCGCTGAATGTATTATCTTTACCTGGACTAACGAATTGTAATAAACTAAAAAAATTAGGAGTTAAACGCTTTAGCTTTGGCAATGCCTTATCTGACAAGATTATTGCTTATTTAGAAAAGAATGCGAAACAATTAATGGAGTTAAAGGATACCTCACATTTATATGAGGGCTAACCTAGAAGGTGAGGGAAGAGCAAAAGTGACTAAAATCAATCTTTCTTTTGATGAAATGTGGGAGAAAATTATTAATTGTGACCGAACGTATGATGGATTATTTTTCACGGCAGTGAAAACAACAAAAATCTACTGTCGACCATCCTGTAGATCTAGAAAGCCCAAAAAAATTAATGTTGAATTCTACCATGATATCAAAGAAGTTGAAAAAGCTGGTTTTCGTGCTTGCAAAAGATGTCAGCCAGAAGTTGATCATTCCCCTCATATTGGTCTTGTTAGAAATGTCAATTCCTTCTTAGTCAATCATTATCGAGAAAAGCTCGTATTACAGGATATTGCGAACCATGTAGGTGTAAGTCCGTTTTATCTTGAACGACTATTTAAACAAGAAACATCAGAAACTCCACGTACGTATTTGGAAAAAATAAGAATTGATAAAGCAGCATATCTACTTAGAAGCACAGATCGAACAAATCTTGAAATTTGCTTTGAAATTGGTTTCCAAAGTTCCTCGAATTTTTATAAGGCATTTCGTCGTTTGAAAAATTGTTCACCTAGTGAATATAGAAACCTTGGTAGTTAATGAGTCACGGTAATGAATTAGAGAAGTGGCAAGCATATGCTACCTTTTATCTATGGAGGTTATTATATGACTAGACAACATAAATTAGATTACGATTCTCCGATTGGAATAATCGAAATCTTGGGTTCAGATGATGCCATCAGTTCGATAATGTTCTCTGAACGGGATAAAACCGAAAATAGTATCCAAGACGATACTCCGAAGGTTTTAGTGGATTGTAGTACACAACTAGATGAATATTTTAAAGGTGAGCGCCATGTATTTACATTTCCCTATATCTTTGAGGGGACAGACTTTCAAAAAACAGTATGGAATGCTTTAACAGGTATCTCCTATGCTGAAACCGGGTCCTATAAAGATATTGCTGTTTCAATTGGGAATGAAAAAGCCATCAGAGCAGTCGGAAGTGCAAATGGCAAAAATAAATTAAGTATC
The DNA here is from genome assembly GCF_031988165.1 of Neobacillus sp. Taxonomy (NCBI): domain Bacteria; kingdom Bacillati; phylum Bacillota; class Bacilli; order Caryophanales; family Bacillaceae; genus Neobacillus; species Neobacillus sp. The sequence continues at coordinate 7,332 of NZ_DALZYO010000036.1, read as the reverse complement.
GTCATTCCTTGTCATCGAATTATTGGTTCAAATGGGAAATTAACTGGTTATGCAGGTGGTTTGTGGCGAAAGGAATGGCTGCTGCAGCATGAAAGGTCATTTAAAAAGGATATTACTTAAGTTCATGACTAAATTCAATTTAGCCATGAATGAAAGCAGTCTTCAATGGGCGGATAACTGTCTTCAACTTGCGGATACCAGACTTCAACTTGCAAAAGCTGTTTCCAACTTGCGAAAGCTATTTCCAACTTGCGGAAAACCCTCTCCAACTTGCGGAAAACCCTCTCCAACTGGCTAAAAGGTAGTTTTTTGACTCTTCACGAAAATCATCAAACTCTGCCTAAATTTCTTGGGAGAATATTAATCTCCTCCAACGGTAGAGGCAGCAAGGATACAGTCTCTGTTTCATATACCTATAAGCTCTGGGTTTTCTCATGCCTGTTTCTACTCAACTATAAAACCTATTTAGGTTAAAAGAGTAGCGAGGAACGCACACTGGGATCTCAAGATTTCCAACAGCCTAATCGATTCGAACAGTGACTGGTGCTTTTTTGCATGCAAGGATATTAGGAGGACATCACCTGCCCACCGTTAACATGAAGTGTTTGCCCAGTCATGAAACGAGAATCATCGGAGGCGAGATAAACAAAAGTCGGAGCAAGTTCAAAGGGCTGACCTTGACGTTTCATAGGATTGTTTACTAGTGGAACTTGGTCAGCCGAAAAGCTTGATGGGATAAGGGGAGTCCATATGCGTCCAGGAGCGACTGCATTTACCCTAATTCCTTTTTCAATTAAATTATTGGCTAATGCCCTGGTGAATCCAACGTTAGCTGCTTTTGTTGCCGTGTAATCAATCAATTGTTCATTCCCATAAAAAGCTACAACAGAAGCTGTATTTATGATGGAACTGCCTGCTTTTAAGTAGGGCAGGGCTGCCCGGGTTGTGTAAAAATGAGAGTAGATGTTTACTTTAAACGTATCATCGAACTGCTCATCCGTAATATCAAGCAAGCTTAATTGTTGAAACTGGATACCAACATGGTTACATAGCACATCGAGCTGCCCGAAGGTTTGGATCGTTTTTTCCACAATATCGATACACTGCTGTTTTTCTCTTAGGTCACCAGGTAATAATAGACACCGTTGTCCGAGTTCTTCAATTCTTGTCTTCGTTCGGTTTGCATCCTCATGTTCATCCAAATACGCAATGGCAACGTCCGCACCTTCTTTAGCGAATGCGATAGCAGCAGCTGCCCCCATTCCGCTGTCACCACCAGTGATCAGTGCGACCTTCCCTACTAATTTCCCGCTTCCTTTATAATTCGGATTTTCAATGATCGGCCTTGGAACCATCAATTTTTCAACCCCCGGCTGCCGAAGCTGACGCTGTTCTGGAACAGTAATTGGAATGTCTTCATAACGCGTTATTTTTCCGTAATGGGGATACAACGGATAATCTTGATTCGTTGGTTTCTGTTGATTATTGTGGTCCATGAGAATCCTCCTAGAAAAAACATTTTCCTGCACTGTATGACATCTGGGCTAACAGTGTGCCTGTCGTGATGAAAAAACAATAGGCGGTACGGGCTCATTACGATCGAAGGTTGAATAATGTGAAGGAAAATGAAATGCATCAAGGAGGCTATGAGTCATGCGCTATTATCAATTTAGCCGCGAAGTAAGTTTATTATTAGTAGATCAATCTGAGGGAAAGGAAGAGATTCTATATAATTCTAATCCTTATACTTGGCAGATGCCTCAAATAGGGCCGAGACCGCCCTATTATTGTAATCCAAGATACGAACAGTACTATCCTGTTATCTAGAAAGGAGGCAAATAGTCTTGCGCTAGTCCATAAATTTAAAAAATGATGCCTTTCGTTATGTGATTAGGCATCTTTTTGTATATGAGGACGGAGCAATTGCTGATGATTGTGGATGATTGATAGGACTAAAAAATGGTAATTCAACATGATTGGATTGCCATCAAAAATAACTTATTTCATTCAACTATGGAAAGAACAATTCGGCCATGTCCATGACCACTTTGGCTAAGTTCATGAGCTTTTCCTGCTTTATCCAAGGAAAAGCGCTGTCCAACATACCCTTTTACTTTCACTTACTCCATTAAGCTTGCAATAGCTTCTAAATCCTTTTAGCCAACACTCGGCTTTATCACCCTAACACCCGCTGCTAGTGCTCTTTCTATAGACGGTTGTCCCGCTGACGACACAGATCATCCCAACAGATTTTTTCGGAAGAAATGTAAAGTAGACTTTACAAAATGAATACTTTACTTTACAATTAGTGTAATTAAACGGAATTTGAGGTAATTTTATGGTGATAAAAAATCGGGTAAAGGAATTAAGGGCAAGGCATGATTTAACCCAGGGAAATCTTGCTGACCATGTCAATGTAACGAGACAAACGATTGTCGCATTAGAGAAAGGAAGCTATGTACCATCGCTAATGCTTGCGATGAATATTGCCAGGACTTTTAAGCTGCCAATAGAAGAAATTTTTTATTTGGAGGATGAAGAATTATGAATATTTTTCGCCAGGGGTCTGCCATTATTGTAATGTTGTTGTTATTTGGCTGTGCAATGTCAGCATTTTATTATGCATCCGTTGATATTGCTGAATATTTCAAAGATACGTCACGGGATTATATTTTTAAAATAAATATTGTTCCTTTTATACTCTTTTTTGTTATTGGCGGTTTCTTGACCTTTGTTTCTTACCAGAAAAAGAAAAGGAAAAAAATGAATTTTGCGAAGACATTATGGGTGCCGGACGAGTTTGAAGAAAAGGACGAACGTGAGCAACAGATTACAGCACGAGCTTGCAGATCCGCGTACATTAGCATGTTATACGCTTTTCCGTTAATAACCGTATTGTTATTGCTTTATCCTTTTATTTCCAATGTGGTTCCGTATTATCCCATCATAGTATTTACACTCCTTCCTTTAACACAGATTATGACCTATATTATTTCTTGGCAGAAAAATTATAAATAGCTTTAGACAAAAGAGGCTTTCTTAAAAGGTCCGAAACCTTTGGAGAAAGCCTTTATCAGAATAATAGTGTGAGGCACCGAATCGAAAAAAATGGTTCCTGATCCCAACGCATTGAGCTGAAATTCATAATGAGAAATATTAATAAGCTGTTGACGGAGAGAAACTATCATTATGTTTGATGACCACCAGTTAGAATTTGAAAAACTTTATTTCTTGAAAAGTAGATTCATTCAAAAATATATTTATTTATAATTAAAGACTACAGGTGTTGGGGATTTTATATGAAAGAATTTTTATAGAGCGTGGAGGATGTACTTTTTCCACGTCTTTTGGTGTTTCCAGCATGGGGATTTTAATGTGCGTCTTTGGGAGAGAAATGATAAAATGTAAATAACAAATTTTAGGAGAGCGAAAGATGAAAATTTACGTTGATGCTGATGCTTGTCCGGTAAAAGACATTATTATCTCTGAAGGTACACGTGCAGAAATCCCTGTTATCCTGGTTACGTGCTTTTCTCATTTTTCAAATGCGGAACAACCGTCTGGAGTGGAAACCATTTATGTTGATGCTGGAGCAGATGCTGCGGATTATCGGATCATGAAGTTAGCAGCATTAGGAGATATTATTGTTACGCAAGATTATGGACTTGCATCGCTAGGTCTAGCAAAAGGATGTTTAGTACTACACCATAAAGGGTTTAGGTACACAATTGAAAACATTGACCAATTATTACAAACTCGTTATTTAAGTGCAATGGCTCGAAAAAGTGGAAAGCGTACAAAGGGACCAAAGCCTTTTACATCAGAAGATAGGGAACAATTTAGAGAGCTTTTTAAAAAAGCCATTTTATGAGGTTCCAGAGGGTGGATCACCAATTAGGTGATGCAAGATAAATACAAAATATTATGTACACAATGTTGGATGCTTATGAGGTTGCAAAAAATATCTAAAAGCTGATCGAATTAGAAGAAAAGGCTATACTATCATTCACCAGCTATCAATGTTCTATAAAAAAACAAATGAACCTATTTTTCTGAGTAAAATTTTCTTTAGGCTAGCATACCCATAATAGATTTCATGGAGCATTTTGTACCACTTCGCTTTTTTGAAACATTGTTGCCGATACTTATTCCGGTTCAGCGTTATTAACAAAAAAAGTTAACCCCCGTTCAACGGTCTGAACGGGGGTTAGTCTTTTAAGATTACCAGCATTTATTTAAAAGAAGCATATCCTTCATCAGCCATGACAACACTACCATTGATTGCACTTGCTTCTTTTAATGAAAGTAAATACACGGTATCTGCTATCTGCTCAGGTTGTGTTAATTTATTTCCGATTACTTTTGCTTTCATGGAATCGATTAATCCCTGATCTTTATAACCCTGAATAATAGGGGTGTCAACTGCACCTGGTGCAACCGCAACGACGCGAATTCCAAAGCAGCGGATTTGGTCATCATGATCACCGCACCCTTGGATGCATGATACGCAAAAGTTCCTGGCGATGCTAAAAATCCAAAGACAGAAGCAGTATTAATAATAACACCTTTAATTCCTAATTCTCTCATTTTCTTACCTGCTGCAATAATCCCATGGACAACTCCGTGTTGATTCACATTAATGACACTATGATAGTCAGTTAAGTTTTGATCTAAGACAGGTGTAATTCGCCCGATGCCGGCATTATTAAACATAACATCAATTCTGCCAAAGACAGCAACTGTTTTTTCAATGAGTGCCTCAACATCTTCGAATTTTGATACATCTGTTTTGACAAAAATAGCTTCGCCGCCATTTGCATTAATTAATTCAACTGTTTCGCTGCCTGCCCCTTCATTAAAGTCAGCGACTACCACTTGATCCCCTTTACTTGCAAATTTCAAGGCTGTTGTTTTACCTATTCCACTTGCACCGCCTGTGATAACTGCCACTCTTTTATTGTTCATAAATTGTTCCTCCCATTCCTTGTTGTATGACACTGAAAAAACAGTCCCTAATCGGAAGTGCACAATGGGTTCTGCCATTCAGTTGATAACTACTATCAAGTAATAGTTTAACTCGCTTTAAACTTAAATAAAATTTAGTTATATTTATCTATAATTAAGAATTACTTAATAAGGGGTATTACCAATGAACTTTGAACAAATGGAATATATTGTTGAGGTTGCGAAAACGGGTTCTTTTACAAAAGCTGCCCAAAATGCTCACGTCACGTTATCTGCAATAAGCCAGTCGATTTCCTTACTCGAAACAGAACTAGGTATTACTTTATTTACTCGTTCACGTGGTTTGGGTGCCATCCCAACAATAGAAGGAAAACAGATCATTAAGAAGGCAAATGAAATCTTATTAAAGATGAATGAACTAAAAGAAGAGGCGCAAAGCTACAGCAATACCTTGAGTGGCGAACTAAAAATAGCGACAATACCAGGACCTATGCATTTACTCGTAGATGTTGTTTCGAAATTTAAACAAGATTTCCCCCATGTGAATATAGAAATTTTTGAAAAGGGACCTAAAGAAATACTGAATGATCTAGAACACAGCAAGATCGATATTGGGTTAATCGTATTATCAGAAAACCTTATGGAAAAATTTGAGGAGTTGACTTTTGAAAAGCTATTAGAAGGGAAAATGGTTGTAGGTGTAAATAAACAATCGCCTTTCGCCTTAGAAAAAAAATTAACGCCCGACCAATTAGTTGGACAAACTTTGGTGTTGTATGATGATAAACAAATTTTGGCAAATATGAAAGATTTCATTTCTCGATATGGAAATGTGAATATTCTTTTTACAACCAACAATACAAAGGCGATCCAAGACGCAGTGAAGCATGGGTTAGCTATTACAGTTGGGTTAGATTATTCCTTCACGGATAACTTTTCTGAAATTGTCCCTATAGAGTTGGAATTACCCGATTTAAAGCCTGTTCATTACGGCTGGGTTCTCCATAAGGGAAAGCATCCTTCGCAAATTTCAAAAAGGTTTATTCACAGACTTCAAAATGAATTTTAATTATTCCTTCTCCCGGTATTAAGGTGGAACTACACGTCGCTCCTTGCTGAAAACAAAATGGGTCAGGGACCATTTTAAAGGATTTTCCGATTTATTAGCAGAATTAAAACTAGTGGAATTATTTTTGGAAAATAGGAGTGAGAGATGTGACTTTAGATATTGAAAGATTATATGTAATTGATCAAAAGGATGGCTTAGGTTTGGAGTTCAGCAAGTTAGTTTCGATGATGAATTATACGAGAGTTACGACAATAAATGCTGTTAAAGATTTAACGGTTGCTGAGTTGGATTTTCTTTATGATGAGGATGCCAACTCTATCGGGATGCTGCTTGCTCATATGGCAACCGTAGAAAAGGCGTATCAGATTGAAACCTTTGAAAATCGGGACTTCACCAATGATGAGCTCAGTCGTTTAAATCCGGGGCTGGAATTAGGAAGCTTAGGAAGGGAGCATTTTAAAGGGAAAACAATAGATTATTATCTCCAGGAATTGGCTGATGTTAGAAACACTACAATCGAAAGATTTAAAGCCCTGCCAGATGAATGGTTATTTGAACAAACTCCTTTTTGGTGGGATCGTCCCGCAAACAATTACTTTAAATGGTTTCATGTATTCGAGGATGAACTAAGCCACAGAGGTCAAATTCGCATTATCAAGAAAATGATCACTAAGTTGAAAAAATAACAAGTAAAAAGATTTAGAGACAGACCGGTGAGGAATACATAAAAGTAGCAAGTAGAGGGTGATGCCTGCTATAAATATGATTTGAAGCCATAAATATGTATTTTAGTAAACTGATAGCGAACAGTGTCAGTCACTATTCACCGCAAAGGTGCAAGAAAAGGTAGTACTACAGGAGAAAGAACTTATCGAAGAAATTAAACCATTATACTGAAGAAAGATTACTAAACAATCAGTGTAAAGATCTGCCTCAAAAAGGGACGGTTTTTGGGACTGCTCTCTTTATTTAATAGCCTAAGTTTCTTATGTTCTAAAAGACAGATCCACCAAACGTTACTAATTCTATAGGGTCCATTTATTTATGTTACGGTGAACCGCATCATAAGTAAATGAGGTTTTTGCGAAAAAAGTAACAGCACCCTCTAATTTGATGGAAAGGTGCTGTTTTGTTATTTGAATGCCTAGATGAACATTTGTTGCATGAATGGTTGTTTTTGCTCTTGCGATGAATTTAATTTTTTTTACTCAATCAGGATTTTCTTATAATATAAGAATTTATATCGAATCGACTTCGAGAATTGTCTAGCTCCAGCACCCTAGCGGCTAGTGTCCTTC
>NZ_DALZYO010000035.1:0-63965 GCF_031988165.1 Neobacillus sp. | reverse complement strand
CTATTGGTGACCGGAATCGAGGGGGAAACGAAAAAGTGGTAACCAATGAAGGCTATTGGTGACCGGAATCGAGGGGGAAACGAAAAAGTGGTAACCAATGAAGACTATTGGTGACCGGAATCGAGGGGAAAACGAAAAAGTGGTAACTAATGAAGGCTATTTGAATCCCGGTCGTATTCGGACAGGACTTGGGTAAAAAGGCAAAATCCAGTCTGATTGCAACCGTTAATCGAGCTTCTTCAAGGTACTCTAAAATAGACGTATAAGAAAATCAAAAAGTTAATTCAAAGTCAAGTTGCTCAGTGGATTTATGGCCTTCCCAGTTATATCAAGGTTTATTTACTAATTTCACTCTGCGAAAGTTGAGATAAAAAGAGTAAAAAAGATGCAATTTAATTGATTGCATCTTTTTTTGCCTGATAGATAGTTATCTGCGAAATAGTAGAAGATATCTGAGGAACTTAAATTTGCAGCGAAAAATTATATATATATGCGAATCAGTTTTAATATAAAATCAAAAGGGGATTCATATTTTTTCAAAAATTAGCATAAGTTTTTCTGAAGAATGTTAGCACTTTGCCCATTTTCACATACACTATATGGACTTATGCCATAGGAGGGAAATCAGAGTGAAGATCCATATCGTACAGAAAGGGGATACTCTTTGGAAGATCGCCAAGAAGTACGGCGTGAATTTTGAAGAGCTGAAAAAGATGAATTCACAGCTCAGCAACCCTGATATGATTATGCCCGGTATGAAAATAAAGGTCCCAACCACAAGTGGAACCGTTAAAAAAGAAGGGGCAATCAATATAGGAGCAAAAAAAGAAGTTCCCATTGCTGAGCATCCGTTTGCCAAAGAGAAGCCAGTGCCAATGAAGGAAGTACCGAAAAAGGAAGTGCCAATTGTTAAAGAACAGCCTATCAAAAAAGAACAGCCTATCAAAAAAGAACAGCCAATCATAAAAGAAGCACCAAAAGCACCCTACACTCCTAAAATGCCTCTACAAGTAGTCCCAGAAATTGATATTAATAATTATTATATGTCGAACATGACAAATATGACCGTCCAGCCAAATCTTCCACCTAAACCTGCCAACATACTTCCTGAAGTAAAAGAGGTACCGAAGAAAGAAATTCCAATCAAAGAAATTCCAATCAAAGAAGTGCCTATTCCAGCACCACTGCCAGTTCAGGAAGCACCTGTACATGATTATTGTGTTCCCATTACACCAGTAATGCCAGGACCTGGATTTTGTCCACCATATGGCGGTTACCCAGTGCAGCCAATGATGCCTTATCCACAAGTACAAGGTATTGCTTTTGCACCAACAGCTGGAATGATACATGGTACTCCAGGAGTTGCCCCAATTTCTGGCGGAATGCCAGTAATGCCAGGCGTTGCTCCAACAATGACGGGTGCACCAGTAATGCCAGGCGTTGCTCCAACAATGATGGGTGCACCAGTAATGCCAGGACACTATTTTCAAGATGAGTCATCATCCTTTATGCCGCAAATGCCTATGATGAACCCAGCCTATCACACGGGAGCAGGTATGGGGGCACCAACACCATACATGGACCCAGCGGCCTACGGTCAAATGCCAGGAGGCTATGGAGAAATGCCAGCGGCCTACGGTCAAATGCCAGGAGGCTATGGAGAAATGCCAGCAGCCTACGGTCAGATGCCAGGAGGCTATGGGGAAATGCCAGCGGCCTACGGTCAAATGCCGGCTCCCCACGGTCAAATGCCAGGAGGCTATGGAGAAATGCCAGCGGCTTACGGTCAAATGCCAGGAGGCTATGGAGAAATGCCAACGACCTATGGTCAGATGCCAGGAGGCTATGGAGAAATGCCAGCGACCTATGGTCAGATGCCCACCGGTTATCCTGCAGGATACCAACAAACAGCACCAGGAATGCCTGGAGCTCCGACAATGGGAGAACCATACGGTATGAGGCAAACACCATATGGTCAAATGCCATACGGTTACCCGCAAATGAACGGTCCGGTACCACAATCTATGGGTGTAACGGAATTTGAGGCTACGCAAGCAGTACCTGGACAAATGCCATACATGCAAGGCTACCAGGATCAGGGACTCCCGGTAGGAACGGGTACTATGGCTGACTGTGGCTGTGGACCAGCGCCAACAATGGGGATGATGCCAGCTGCTGAAGCGGTTCCTAACGCTGTCATACCAAACTTTGTACCGCCAACCCCGCCAATCTACAGTGCTCCATATACAGGACCTGCCAATGTTGCCCAGCCTCCCTATATGAATCCATATGGTTTGGGACCGGTTGGAACAAGTTCATATGGTATGCCAGGATACCGTGATGAAAGCGATTAACCCGTCAATGAACAGAAAGGGAGACGATGATTATCTTGATCGTCTCCTCTCTTATTTTCAGTCGCAGTTTTATGAAAAAATCATCCAGTTAGTCCCGATTCGAAAGTCTGTTTTTTTTCTGAAAACGGATAAAAATACTTACATTATTAAAGGGTATCATACCAATCGAAGACTTAGACTCCAAGAAGCCTTTACAGACACACTTAGAAAAGAAGGTTTTACAAAGACTTATTTGTTTTTAACTCCGGCCGTTAAAGAGGAGCTTTTTTTTGAAGGAACCTACTTTGGCTGTATCGAGTACATTCCTCCTAATAAAACAGGTTTTTCCTTCCATACACAAAAAAATCGCCAGGAAGGGATTGAGCTTCTCAATCAATTTCACCAGATTACAGCCTCGTTTGAAGTACGCTATCGAAGATTACTCCCAAAAGGTCAATTAATAGAAAAATGGACGGATCGGTTCTACCTTTTTTCTAATAACCTTCCCTTTCTTAAATATTTTATGAATGAACCGTTTATCTCGGAAATGTTGACATGGGCGAATTGGTCGCTAGAGGGTATGGAAAAAAATCGTCGGTTTTTTCTCAGAGAACCGTTTGTCATCCTTCATGGTGACGTGGCCCATCATAATTTTTTACGTGATAAGGAGGGGAAATTACATTTAATTGATTTTGATTTAATCAGTATTGGTATCCCTTCATTGGATTTTTTACAATATGCGAACCGGATTCTTCCATATATCGATTGGTCCTTCGAAAGGCTCTCGAGTCTTAAGCAAATTCGAAAGTATTTGCACGAAGAAGCATTTTTATATGCTTTGGCCTATCCAGCCGATATTTTTCGGGAATGGAATCGAATGATTCGTGAAAAATCTTATCATGATCATGTGAAATTTAAGCAGGTAATGGATTTATCCATTGGTCAGTTTTATACAAGAAAAAAATTTATTGACCATATAAAAAATCAGTTGATATGAACATGGTTTGGTCGTTTCTGGCAGAATGAAATCCCTGACAAAATAACACCCTATAAATGAGCATGGATGACATGCTCAGGAAGTTATTGAAGGGGGTTTTTTCGCATGAATAAGAAACAGTGGATGATTCCTCTTTCGGCCTTAATGATGGTTGGAATAGTCGGTTGCACAAAGGATAATAGCAAGGCGGGTGTGAATCAGTCTAATAATAATCTGTTACGCCCTGTTGGTTATTACTCCAATGAAAACCACCCTAACAATGGGAATGCTTTATTTAGAGATAATGATGGGGCAATAACCGATATGATGGACCGTACCTTCGGGGATGAGGATAAAGTTACAAACGAACAAAGAAGAAGTCAACTGCAGGAAAGAGACAAAAATGGTAATCCGAAAAACCCAACGACACCGTTAGCTTCGAAAGATCGAAACTTTTTTCAACGGGATGATCGTTACAGCACCAGTGATATGAATTATCACGGTCATTTGAATAAAAATATTGGAAATACCGGGGTTGCAACAGACCCTAATTTTCAGGATAATGTAACGAATAATATTAGAAACAAGGTAGCAAGCATCAATAATGTTCAGGATGTAAGATCCGTTGCCTACGGAAATACAGTGATTGTTTCAGTGAAATTGATTGATAATGGGAAAGCAGCAAATACAAAAAAGGCCATCAAAGATGCAGTGAAGCCTTACGCGCATGGAAGAACGGTAACCGTTCTAACGGATGAAGGAACCTTGGGCCGTGACCGCAACATGAATAATGATATTCAACTTAATAGGGGAGGAAAATAATTCAACTTCCTGAACAAGGACATAGCTTTCGGGCTTTGTCCTTTTAAATTTGCCTTAAACAGCTACGGATAAAAAGGCAAATAAAGGCTAAAATAGTATTGAAAAGATTGTTCAATTTTTTAACAATAAGAGGTGAGTAGCATGAGGAAGTATTGGATAGCATTGTTTCGGTTATGTATGCCTGTATTCGCTGTTATTCTCTTCATGTTTAGCTTTGGTGCATCGTTTGTTTTGATAACGGGCTCTGTAGCAGCTGCACAACTGGATAGCCGTCAAACTCAGCAAAAGCCTAAACCATTAAACATTACGGTGATTTTAGAACGAGTCTATCTTGATGGAGAAATCAGTCAAGAAGTCATCCACGAGACATGCTGGCTAATGGAGAATTTTTGGGCTAAATATGACCAGTGGCAGCTTACAGACAGCGATGAATCAACGTTTGTTTTTAGAAAACAAGTGGATGATATCTCCCCATTACTGAAGGCAAATGGCTTTTTTGGTATTACAGATGCTGGTGTGCTGACTATTTTTAACGGAAGGCCAGGCCAATCAAGAATCATTCAATCTTTTTTCCAAATAGATATAAAAAAGTTAGAGAGTAAAAAACAAGAAGAGCTGACTCAAGGCATCCCCATTAAAACTAAAGATCATTATGTCGAAGTTTTAGAAACATTTAAACCATATTCGATAAAAAAAGAATAGAAACATCCCTGAATCAGACTGATAGAAGCTAATCAGCCTGGTTTTTTTTGTGAAATTTACTATTCTGCTTGCTTGAATGTAGTCAATTTAAGGATATCAACGGATTTAGGAAGATATCAGCGGATTCGTGACAGATATCAGCGAATTCGTGACATATATCAGCGGATTCGTAGCATATATCAGCGAATCCAAATTCCGAATAGTTTGAAGTTCCGCTTAGCAGCTATTTTCTTCAACTAACATAAAATTGTATGGTAGAATGAAATTTAGTGAAACTAGGGGAGAGAATTCGATTGTATGAATTTATTAGAGGGGCCGTCGATTTTGTCGGGCCAGAATATATCGTTATCGAAAACAATGGGATTGGCTACCAAATATCAACGCCGAACCCGTTTATTTATTCTAGTAAAATGGAAACAATGGTGACTGTGTATACTTATCATTACGTGCGCGAGGATGTAAGCGCGCTGTATGGATTTGAAACAAGAGAAGAAAAAAAGCTCTTTACCAAATTATTAAATGTTTCTGGAATTGGGCCGAAAGGGGCACTGGCGATTCTTGCGTCTGGAGAAGTCCAGCAAGTAGTCATCGCGATTGAAGATGAGGATGAAAGCTTCCTCGTCAAATTTCCAGGCGTCGGCAAAAAAACAGCTAGGCAGATGATTCTTGATCTAAAAGGAAAATTACAGGATGTCGTCCCTGACTTTTTCCCGAATTTATTTAATGCAGAAAAATTCGCGTTACCAAAGCCATCAAACACCGTAGCCTTTGAGGAAGCGATTCTTGCCTTGAAAGCCCTTGGCTATTCAGAAAAAGAAATTAAAAAGATTTCACCTGAGTTAAGAAAAGAACAGCTGTCAACAGATCAATACATTAAAAAAGCCCTCCAGCGGCTTTTAAAATAGGTGATGGCACATGGAAGAACGAATTATTTCTAGTGAAGTGAATGAGAACGAGATAAGCATTGAACAAAGCCTTCGACCGCAAACTTTAAAGCAATACATCGGGCAGAATCAGGTCAAGGAAAATCTAGAAATATTTATTAAGGCAGCGCGTCTTCGCAACGAAACCCTGGACCATGTTCTCCTTTATGGTCCGCCGGGATTGGGGAAGACAACCCTTGCCGTCATTATCGCCAATGAAATGGGCGTGAACATTCGGACAACATCAGGGCCGGCAATTGAAAGGCCGGGTGATTTAGCCGCAATCTTGACCGCACTTGAACCGGGAGACGTTTTATTTATTGATGAAATACACCGACTACCGCGAACGATTGAAGAGGTGCTATATCCCGCGATGGAGGATTTTTGCCTAGATATCGTGATTGGAAAAGGTCCTAGTGCCAGGTCCGTACGTCTCGATCTGCCTCCATTTACGCTCGTAGGTGCTACGACAAGGGCTGGTTCTCTTTCAGCTCCGCTTCGCGACAGATTTGGAGTTTTAAGCCGGCTCGAGTATTATAAGGAAGATCAATTAAAAAGTATTGTAATCCGAACGGCAGAATTGTTCGATACGGAAATTGACGAGCCTTCGGCAGCGGAAATTGCTAGAAGAGCAAGGGGAACCCCGAGGATTGCCAATCGACTTCTCCGTAGGGTTCGGGACTTTGCTCAGGTAAAAGGAAATGGTACAATTGACCTTTCCCTCGCACGAGAAGCATTAGAACTTCTCCAGGTAGACCGACTTGGTCTCGATCACATTGATCATAAATTATTAAAAGGAATTATTGAAAAATTCCGTGGCGGCCCTGTTGGTCTTGATACGATTGCTGCCTCCATTGGGGAAGAGTCAGAAACGATAGAAGATGTGTATGAGCCGTATTTACTGCAAATCGGCTTCTTACAACGAACACCTCGAGGACGAGTGGTCACCGGAGCTGTTTATCACCATTTTGGGCTGGAGATTCCTGCTCCATGATTGGTTTATGTTATAAGACAAGGTAGAATAAAATTTCGACTTTGAGAATTGGCTACTCCAACGCACAGCAACTAGTGTACATCGCTCCCTCCCTACGATAAGTCAACATCGAATTGCTAACGCTCTTCGTGTTTCCTTAACTCAGTCGGAGCGCTCCAATTCATACATTGATAAACAAGCACTTCCGCTTTTCTTATTTTATAATGATTAGGATGTCATAATATGAAAGTAGATTTATTTGATTTTCATTTGCCTGAAGAATTAATTGCTCAAGTTCCACTGAAAAATCGGACTGACAGCAGATTAATGGTATTAGATAAGGAAACAGGCGATATCAAGCACGAAGTTTTTAAAAATATTACTGAGTATTTGCGTGAAGGGGATTGCCTTGTCTTAAATGACACAAAGGTATTGCCAGCACGCCTTTTTGGTGTCAAAAAAGATACGGGAGCCAAAATTGAAGTCCTACTTTTGAAACAGCTTGAAGGCGATCAGTGGGAAACGCTTGTGAAGCCGGCAAAAAGGGTGAAGGAAGGGACCGAAATCGATTTTGGTGAGGGTCTTCTAACAGCCGTTTGTACTGGCACATCTGACCATGGTGGAAGAATCCTGGATTTCAAATATGAGGGTATTTTTTATGAGGTACTTGATCAATTAGGTGAAATGCCACTGCCACCATACATAAAAGAGCAGCTTGATGATCGGGACCGATATCAGACTGTGTTTGCCCGCGAACCTGGTTCCGCGGCAGCGCCGACGGCAGGCCTTCATTTTACCGAAGCACTATTGGATGAGATTAAAGATAAAGGTGTCCATGTTACGTTTATTACCCTCCATGTGGGCCTTGGTACATTTAGACCGGTAAGTGTCGATGATGTATTGGAGCATGATATGCATTCGGAATTTTATATGGTATCAGAGGGGACAGCCCAATTGCTTAACAAGGTAAGGAATAATGGCGGCAGAATTATTACCGTTGGGACGACCTCGACAAGGACACTGGAGACGATTGCCTCCGCCAATGATGGACAATTTGTCGAAGGCAGCGGCTGGACCAATATATTTATTTATCCAGGCTACCAATTTAAAGCCATTGATGGAATGATTACCAATTTCCATTTACCAAAATCAACCTTAATAATGCTTGTTAGTGCATTGGCAAGTAGAGAAAATATTTTGCACGCCTACAAGACTGCTGTAGAGGACGAATATCGATTCTTCAGCTTTGGCGATGCTATGTTTATCATCTAAGGGAAGCACGAGGAAGGAGACAAAGAATTTGACTGCAATTCGTTACGAATTAATCAAAACATGTAAGCAAACGGGGGCCCGGCTTGGCCGCGTCCATACACCTCACGGATCTTTTGATACACCTGCTTTTATGCCGGTTGGGACACTTGCGACCGTGAAAACGATGTCCCCAGAAGATTTAAAAGAAATGGGTGCCGGGATTATTTTAAGCAACACCTATCATTTATGGCTCCGCCCTGGCCATGAAATCATTAAAGAAGCAGGCGGTCTGCATAAATTTATGAACTGGGACCGCGCGATTTTAACGGATTCTGGTGGTTTCCAGGTGTTCAGTTTAAGTGAATTCCGTAAAATCGAAGAAGAAGGCGTACACTTCCGCAATCATATGAGCGGAGAAAAGTTATTTTTATCTCCGGAAAAAGCGATGGAAATCCAGAATGCCCTTGGTTCCGATATCATGATGGCTTTTGATGAGTGTCCGCCATACCCGGCGACTTTTGAATATATGAAGAAATCAGTGGAGCGGACATCGAGATGGGCGGAACGTTGTTTAAGTGCCCATCAGCGTCCTGAAGACCAAGGTTTATTTGGTATCGTGCAAGGGGGAGAATATGAGGAGCTCCGTAAACAGAGCGCGAAAGACCTTGTATCGTTAGACTTTCCTGGCTATGCTATTGGGGGATTATCGGTGGGTGAACCAAAAGACATAATGAATCGGATGCTTGAATACACAACACCGCTATTACCGTCCAATAAACCTCGTTATTTAATGGGAGTAGGATCGCCGGATTCTTTAATTGATGGCTCGATTCGTGGGGTTGATATGTTTGACTGTGTGTTGCCAACACGGATTGCCAGAAATGGTACGTTAATGACTAGCAATGGTCGTCTTGTTGTGAAGAATGCAAAGTTTGCCCGAGATTTTGGACCGCTTGATGAAAATTGCGATTGCTATACATGCCGAAACTATAGTAGAGCCTATATTCGTCACTTAATTAAATGTGATGAAACATTCGGAATTCGTTTAACGTCTTACCATAATCTTTATTTTCTGTTAAGATTAATGGAGAAAGTCAGACAAGCCATCATGGAAGACCGGCTTGGTGATTTCCGCGAAGAATTTTTTGAACGTTATGGCTTCAATAAGCCAAACGCGAAAAATTTCTAATAGATGCTTTTTGAAAGGAGGGAAACAAGATGCAAGGTACTATGGGTACAATCATTCCATTAATATTAATGTTTGTATTATTTTATTTCCTATTAATTCGCCCGCAGCAAAAACGCCAAAAAGCGGTTCAGCAAATGCAGCGCGATTTAAAGAAGGGTGATAAAGTTGTCACGATTGGTGGACTACACGGTTTTGTAGACTCTATTGATGATAGTAAAGCTGTAATTAAATGTGGAGACGGTAGCCGTCTTACATTTGACCGTTCTGCGATTCGTGAAGTCACTGAAGATAGCGGAGAAAGCGTAAACCTTTCAAAATAATCATAAAAAGTAAAAGGAAGCCACAAATATAATGGCTTCCTTTTACTTTTAAATTGACCGTCTAGAATTATTGGTTGCAATGTTAACTCCTAAAATCCCACCCATCATGGCAATTAATGTATAGCAGGTATGATAGATTACTTGCTCGGCGTCAAACAGTCGATCATAGCCTAAGTATTGAAACAAAAATACAACAAGTGAGTAAATGAGCCCTGTTAGTCCTCCTATAAGCCAGCCTTTTTCTTTACGCTTCCCTCCAGATAGAAAACCACCTCCGAATAGTCCAATAAATGATAGAGCCGTAATGACATATTGAACTGATCCTTCACGAGCGGATGTAAACCTAAGAATAAACGCGAAAATAAGGCTGCATATCACGGCAAAAGCAAAGACAAAAAATAATCCATACAAAATCGAGGTACCAAAGCTTTTTGATTCGATTTTACTCTCCCCCTTCAGGCCGCCAGAATTTTTCTTTATTTTCTGTAGTGCCCTAGATTACAGTTTCTTTCCTAGTACAAGCGTATTCGTTAAGGCTGGAAATTAGAATTAAAAGATGCCCGCTTTTCAAAAAGAAAACGAATGATAAGCCCATAACTGCGAACAATAGGACTGAATGGAAAAAAAGGGGCGATTCGGAAGTGGAAGTATACTTGAGTATCATTTTTCGAACGATTTTTTTATATGTAGTCATGCTAATTATTTTCAGGGTAATGGGGAAGAGGGAGATTGGGGAATTAAGTATTCTGGATCTCGTTGTTTTTATCATGATTGGTGAGATGGCCGTAATTGCTATTGAAGATACGAAGGATCCGCTATTACACACGGTTATACCAATGGTGCTGCTGATGTGTATTCAAGTTACGCTTGCGATTCTTTCATTAAAAAACAAGAAATTTCGTGATCTTATCGATGGAAAGCCAAGTATAATCATCAATCGCGGGAAAATTGATGAGGCAGAGATGAAAAAGCTGCGTTATAATTTTGATGATTTAATGACACAATTACGAGAAAAAGACATTAGAAGTATTACAGATGTTGAATTTGCCATTTTAGAAACATCGGGTAAATTATCTGTTTTAGAAAAAATAGAGGAGCCAAAGAAACCTAAAACTCCATCCAAGAATGGTGACATTACCATTCCATTAATTATAGATGGAACTATTGAGGAAGAGAGCCTAAAAAGGATTAATAAAACCAATCTGTGGCTGCGGCAAGAACTTAAAAAGAAGGGGTACCGGGATATTAAGAAAATTTCTTTCTGCAGTTATGAAAACGGCAAGTTTTTCATTGATATGCAGGATTGAACTTAGCTGAAAAGAGACACGCCAATCTAAAGAAAGCGTGTCTTTCAGGTATGGAAAAGGAGAGGAGTGCCGCAAAAAAATCAGTTTATCTAAATCTAAGCGAAAAACATTTTTACTTTGAACCGTTGAAGTTCTGCTCTGCTCACAGCGCCTTTATTAGGTTATTGTAACTACTCATAGCCTAGCTATTTTCTAGATAGGCTTGGTATTGATTTAAAAAAATTTACCAATCCAAGGAAATCGGTGTAGCTCATCCTTTTTAATCAGCCCGAATAATAGCAGAAGGACTAAATAGGAAATCCCCATCCCCGTAATCGAGGTTAATACCCTCATCACTAAATGTTCTTTTAAGAGGATATTTTCAAACAACCAAAATCCTAACCAGCCGGATGCCCCCATAACTAGAAAGCCTTTTAAATAATCTCGCATGTTAAACGGGAAGGAAATCTTTTTTAATACAGTAGCAAAATGAAGAATCGTTACTAACACAAAGCCGACGATAATCCCGAGCGCAGCCCCAGTTATGCCAAAGGAGGCTTGTGAGGCGAGTAAAAAGATAACAGCTGTTTTGACGACGGCCCCAATTAGACTATTTATCATCGCAGCTCGTGCAAGATTTAACGCTTGCAGGACCGCCTGTAATGGACCTTGATAGTAATAAAATAAAAAGAATGGAGCCATTAAGCGAATAAAATATCCCCCTTTTGTTGACCCATACATTAGCTGCATGAGAGGGTCTGCCAATACATATAGGACAATGACGGCAAGTCCACCTGTTAAAAAGGTCAAACGTAATGCTTGCTGCAGCCGATAGGCAATTAACTTGTGGTTATTTCGTGAATTGGCCTCGCTGATGGCAGGAACCAACGATGTTGCTAATGAAAAGGTGACAAAAGATGGCAGCATTAGCAGCGGCATCGCGTAGCCGGTTAAGGATCCATATTGTTTCGTGGCATTAACCGCAACAACGCCTGCGATGGCTAAGCTGTGGACAACGACGATTGGTTCAAAAAACCAAGAAACCGAACCAATCATTCTGCTTCCCATTGTGGGTAAAGCAATTTCCATTAAATCATGGAATGTCTGTTTCCCTTGCTGGGCGAATTGAAAGAAATTCTTTCTAAGCGGAAAACGTTTTTTTAATTTGAAAGTGGTCATTAAGTAACCGAGTGAAACCAGTTCACCAATAACCGATGCCGCCATTGCAGCAGCAGCTGCATATTCAACTCCATACGGAAGAAATGCCTTCGTCATCACGGCAATTAAGGTAATTCTGACAAGCTGCTCCAAAATCTGCGAAATGGCTGACGGACGCATATTTTGTCTTCCTTGGAAATAGCCTCGTAAAACAGAAGAAACGGCAATAATTGGAATAGCTGGCGCGATGGCAATTAAAGGATAAAAAGTCCTTTGATCGGTAAACAGCGTCGTTGAAAGAATCGGTGCCAGCAGGATAATAGCCGGCGTAATAATGATGGATAAGCTAATCGTAGTTGCCAGGGAAACAACAAGGATTTTTTTAATTTCAGCATAATCTTTTCGTGCCTCAGCCTCGGCAATATTTTTTGAAATAGCTACCGGTAGACCTAGCTGCGTGATTGTTACCACAAGAATAAAGGTTGGATATGCCATCATATATAAGCCAACGCCTTCTTCGCCAATGCTTCTTGCTAGGACAATCCGATAAATAAAACCAAGGACCCTTGTAATTAATCCGGCAATTAATAGGATAAAAGTCCCCTTTAAAAACTTCGACATGCTGATTCCCACCTTCTCAAAAAAGAAGAATTCATATACAATTAACTATATGCTTCATGGTGGACAAAGCATGACATGTTGTAAGAGCTTTTTAAAAGACAATTAACTTTAAGGGGTCATCCCCAGGGGGGCAGATTGGATGGATAATAGCAGTGTAAACGACCATTTTCGTACCCAGGTTCAACCGGCATTAGCAAGTAAACTCGAGGAGTTTCGATTGCTAGGGATTGATTCTGTAACGGAACAAGGGCTTTGGGAATTCTTAATAAAGAAAAAGTGGAAAAAGGTAAAAGATGAATTAAAGCTATACGAAATTATCCAAGAAATACTCTCTGTTAAAGTTAGTGATTATATCAGCTTTGCAACCATTGAGACATATAAAACGGCTGAATTTTCTTTTGATGATGAAAACGAAATGAAAGAGCTTTTAAAGTAGTCCCAATGTTATTTAAATTTTCATTTTATTGAAATTGACAGCTAATCTATCTTATTCCATAATGGAGGCAGTGACTTTTTTATTATTTTTATATAAGGCTTGTATGTAAAAGTGCTAACGCACAGGCACTAAGGAGGAACAATACATAATGGTAAAGCGCAGTAGAATTATTGCTTTCTTTCTTGTGGTTCTAATTGTAGGGAGCACAATGGGAGCAACGACAAAGAACATCTTAAACAATTTGAAGCTTGGACTTGATCTTCAAGGTGGATTTGAAGTTTTGTACGAGGTTCAGCCAGCTAAAAAGGGTCAAAAGATTGACAAGAATGTAATGGCTAGTACGGCTGAAGCGCTTGATAAGCGTATTAACGTCCTTGGGGTTAGTGAACCGAGTATTCAAATCGAAGGGAATAATCGGATTCGCGTCCAGCTTGCGGGTGTTACAGATCAAGCAAAAGCACGGGAAATTCTGTCTACTCAAGCAAATCTAACCTTCCGTGATGCCAATGACGTGGTTAAGATGGATGGAACGGACTTAAAACAAGGGGGAGCAAAGCAAACCTTTGATGAAAAAGGAGCTCCAAGTGTCTCTTTAACATTAAAGAACTCGGATAAGTTTAAAACGGTCACTCAAGATATTGTTAAAATGGCACCAAATAATGTTCTTGTTATTTGGCTCGATTTCGAAAAGGGAAAAGACTCTTTTAAAAATGAAGTGACAAAGCCAAAACCGAAATATTTATCAGCACCAACAGTAAATCAAGTTTTTAACCAAAATACTGTTTCCATTGTCGGAAACTTCACTGTGAAAGAAGCGCAAACCTTATCTTCGCTTTTAAACGCAGGGGCGCTACCTGTAAAGCTTAAAGAAAAATATTCCACTTCTGTAGGAGCTAAATTTGGAGAACAAGCCTTAAATGAGACAGTACTTGCTGGTATCATCGGCGTAGTCCTCATTTATCTGTTCATGCTTTTCTATTATCGTTTTCCTGGCTTCATTGCAACCGTTACATTATCGATTTATATTTATCTCGTGTTATTAATTTTTGATTGGATGAATGGTGTCCTGACCTTGCCGGGTATCGCCGCGATTATTCTCGGGGTCGGTATGGCTGTCGATGCCAATATCATCACCTATGAACGGATCAAAGAAGAACTAAAAGTGGGTAAAAACATTAAAGCAGCGTTCGAAGCTGGTGAGAAACATGCTTTTACAGCCATTCTTGACTCTAACTTAACCACAATCTTAACAGCTGCTGTATTATTCTATTACGGGACAAGCTCTGTAAAAGGTTTTGCGACCATGTTAATTGTGAGTGTCTTGATGAGTTTTCTCACTAATGTTTACTTTTCCAGACTTTTGTTAGGGCTATGGGTTCACAGCGGTTTATTTAAAAACAAACCGAGCTGGTTTGGTGTACACCCGTCCAAAATTAAAGCTATTTCCGAAAACGTTGATACAATTGATCTACCAACTAGATTTGATAAAATTGATTTTGTAAAACTAAGGAAAAAAATATTCCTTTTATCAGCAACCCTTATTGTAGTTGGTACTGTGATTATTTCTATTTTCCGTTTGAATTTAGGTATAGATTTCTCAAGCGGAACGCGTGTAGATGTTTCATCGAACACCCCTTTAACAACTGAACAGGTTAAAAATGCCTTTATCAAACTTGATCTAAAACCAGATGATGTTGTCATTTCTAGTGATAAAAAAACGGGTGCTGTTCGTATGGTTGGTGTTTTGTCTAAAAATGAAATTGCCGACTTAAAAGCAGAGTTAAATAAGGAATTCGGCTCTGAGCCAAATGTCAGCACGGTTTCTCCAACAGTAGGGAAAGAGCTGGCGAAAAATGCCTTTTACTCAGTTTTGTTTGCATCGATAGGTATTATTCTTTACGTTTCATTGCGATTTGAAATGTATATGGCCATCGCAGCCGTTGCTTCAATCCTTCACGATGCGTTCTTTATGATTGCTATTTTCAGTATTACTCGACTTGAAGTCGATTTAACCTATATCGCGGCAATCTTGACGATTGTTGGTTATTCGAACCACGATACGATCGTTACCTTTGACAGGATTCGTGAAAATATGTATAAGAAAAAGCGTCTCAAAACGGTTCAGGATATTGCTGAAGTGGTAAACGTTAGTATTCGTCAAACATTAACTCGTTCGGTCAATACAGTATTAACAGTTTTAGTTACGACTGCATGCTTAATGATTTTTGGAAGCCCATCAATCCGAAATTTCTCTATTGCCTTGTTCGTAGGATTAATTGTCGGTGTATATTCCTCCGTCTTTATCGCAGGCTCTTTATGGTATGTCATGAAATGTAAAGAGTTGAAGAAGAAAGGTGTTATTAAAACGGAGAAAGTAAAGAGAAAATATTCTGATCAACCACAGGTGTAATTTTAAAAAACCGCAGAACCCTGCGGTTTTTTCTTTTGATTGAAAGACGTTTCACACTCCTGTATAATAAGAAAGTCTGAGGGGTGAACAAACAAATGCTAAAGTCAAAATCAAGATGGATTGTTCCCAGTTCTGATCACAATCTAGTGAAAATGCTGGAAAATGAATTGAAAATTACACCTCTAGTTGCGTCATTGCTTGTCAACCGTGGCTTAGATACCGTAGAATCTGCACGGTATTTTTTATTTGGAACGGATGAATTCCACGACCCTTATTTGTTAAAAGGGATGGATATTGCGGTAAAGAGAATTCGTGAAGCCATCGAAACGCAAGAACCGATTCTCATTTTTGGTGATTATGACGCTGATGGAGTAAGCAGCACCGCAGTGTTAATGATCACTCTGCTTGAACTGGGCGCAAATGTACAATTTTACATCCCTAATCGTTTTACAGAAGGCTATGGGCCAAATGAACCTGCCTTCCGTCAAGCAGCAGAAAATGGAATCAATTTGATAATAACGGTGGATACTGGAATATCCGCTATTCATGAAGCATCCCTTGCGAAAGAGCTCGGAATTGACCTAATTATTACAGACCATCATGAACCTGGGCCAATCTTACCAGAAGCACTTGCAATTATTCACCCGAAGCTTCCTGATAGCACCTATCCGTTTCGGGAACTGGCAGGAGTAGGAGTGGCCTTTAAACTTGCCCATGCCCTATATGGTGAAGTTCCTGAGCATTTACTTGAAATTGCCGTAATTGGGACGATTGCTGACTTAGTTTCATTAAAAGGTGAAAATCGTCTGATTGCCAAAAAAGGGCTTGAAAAGCTGAAAGTTACCAAAAATATTGGCCTTAAAGCCATTTTAAAATTGGCTGGAGTTGATCCGTTGTCAATTAATGAAGAAACCATTGGATTTACACTTGCACCCCGGATCAACGCCGTGGGTCGATTAAAAGATGCAGACCTAGCTGTAGAGCTTATCCTGACAGAAGACCCAGAGGAAGCCCTGCAATTAGCGGGAGAAATGGATGCATTAAATAAGACAAGGCAAGCGATAGTCAATTCAATAACTAACGAGGCAATCGAAGAAGTCGAAAAGAATTATCCGATTGCGACCAATAAGGTTTTGGTTATTGGCAAGGAAGGATGGAATGCCGGTGTTATTGGCATCGTTGCTTCCAGACTTGTTGAGAAATACTATCGGCCAACAATCGTTTTAAATTTTGATCCAGAAAAAGGTGTGGCAAAGGGCTCTGCTCGTAGTATTGCTGGTTTTGACCTTTTTAAAAATTTATCGACCTGCCGGGACATACTGCCCCATTTTGGCGGTCATCCTATGGCTGCAGGGATGACCTTGAAGATTGAGGATGTTTCAGAGCTGCGGACAAGATTAAATAAACTTTGTGAAGAACAACTAACGGATGAGGATTTGATTCCCGTTACCTATCTTGACGAGGAAATCCGTCTGGAAGACATCAGTTTATCGTCATTAGATGAAATGAGTCAGCTTTCTCCTTTTGGTATGGACAACCCTAAACCAAAGGTTTTAATAAATAATGTTGAAATTGCCAATATGAGAAAAATTGGCAGTGGACAAAACCATCTCAAGGTTTTAGTAAATGAAGCTGGAACAAACCTTGATGGAATAGGTTTTGGGTTGGGACATTTAGTGGACCAGATTTCACCTGCATCAAAAATTTCATTCATTGGAGAATTATCTATAAATGAATGGAATAATATGCGGAAACCACAAATTTTTATCCAAGATATTGCGGTAGATTCTTGGCAGTTATTTGACTATCGCGGGCAGAAACGAATTAACAGTATTGCTCAATCGGTACCTGTTGAAAACATGAAATTCATTATTTTTAACGAAAACTATCTTGAAAAGTTTAACTCTGCAAATGGGTATGAGACAGTTTTTATTCAAAATCTTGAAGAGGCAAAAGCATTCAATGGTTACCTAGAAAATATTGTTTTAGTTGATTTCCCGCCATCAAAGGAAATTCTTGAAGGTTTAATAAAGGGGAAACAGCCGGCAAGGGTTTATGCTTATTTTTATAAGGAATCCAGTGATTTCTTTAGCACCGTTCCAAACCGTGACCATTTTAAATGGTTCTATGCCTTTTTACTAAAAAAAGGTCCAATTGACCTTAAACGGTATGGAGAAGATATCGCCAAACATCGCGGCTGGTCACAGGAAACGATTAACTTTATGTCAAAGGTGTTTTCTGAACTGGATTTTGTTACAATAAACAATGGATTTATTACTTTGAATAATCAAGCGCAAAAGCGTGATTTAAGTGACTCTAGAACCTATCAATCCAAACAGAAGCAATATTCTCTTGAACGGGATTTATTGTTTTCGTCCTTTCAGGAATTAAAGGACTGGTTTGATCAAGTCATTCAAGAGTCGGTTGAAACTGAGGAGGCAATAACAGAATGGATTTAAAGCAATTTATTACAATCGTACCCGATTGGCCGAAGCCTGGAATTAAATTTAAAGATATTACCCCTTTAATGAATGATGGTGAAGCATACAAATATGCAACAGATCAAATCGTTTCTTATGCAAAAGAGAAACATATTGATCTTATTGTTGGACCTGAAGCTCGTGGATTCATTATTGGCTGTCCCGTTGCTTATTCGCTTGGAGTGGGCTTTGCTCCTGTCCGTAAGGATGGAAAGCTCCCACGTGAAACCATTAAAGTAGGATACGGCCTGGAATATGGAAAAGATGTTTTAACTATCCATAAGGATGCGATTAAACCGGGACAACGTGTTTTAGTTACTGATGATCTGTTAGCTACAGGCGGTACGATTGAAGCAACCATTCAATTAGTTGAACAACTTGGCGGTGTTGTCGCTGGTATCGCTTTCTTAGTTGAGTTAAGTTATTTAGAAGGCCGGAAAAAGCTTAACGGCTATGATATTTTAACACTAATGCACTATTAAATGATGCTAGAGGGCACTCCTGAAGAGTGCTCTCTTTATAATATTAGAAATATTATCTTTGGAATTTGAAAACTGTCTAGCTTCAGCGCCCAGTATACTTCGCCCTTTTCCCTACGATAAGTCAACATCGGTTCACTTCGTTTACCGTGTTTCCTTTATCTCAGTCGGTTCAGTCCAGCCCTTACGTTGCTGAACAGGGCACTTGCGCTTTTCTAATTTTTCGACACAAATTTCGTAATTTGCAGAAAAAACTTCATAATTACTTTACATCTGTGCTTTTTTTTTCGATAATAGTAACAATCATTCTAATTTAGGAACGATTTTTTTACGAATGACATTGTATATAGAAAACTCGGTGAAGGGCAAGGACCTTTATCGGTAGTTCATGGCAAAGTTTTTCTTGATAATAAAATGAGATGAAAATAAAGGTGATTTCATGGCGAATGATCAAGTGTTAACAGCCGACCAGGTCATCGACAAGACTCGGAGCTACTTAAATGAAGAGCATGTTGAATTAGTGAAAAAAGCGTATGAATTTGCTAAACATGCTCATCGTGAACAATATAGAAAATCGGGTGAGCCGTATATTATTCATCCTATCCAGGTGGCGGGGATACTAGCAGACCTTGAGATGGATCCGGCTACGGTTGCAGCTGGTTTTCTTCACGATGTCGTTGAAGATACGAATATATCCTTAAAGGATATAGAGTTAGCTTTTAACGATGAAGTGGCCATGCTTGTCGATGGGGTAACTAAACTAGGAAAATTTAAATATAAATCGCACGAGGAACAGCAGGCGGAGAACCACCGGAAAATGTTTGTGGCAATGGCACAGGACATCCGCGTTATTCTGATTAAGCTTGCTGATCGTTTGCATAATATGCGGACATTGAAACATCTGCCTATTGAAAAACAGCGCCGGATTTCAAATGAAACACTTGAAATTTTTGCCCCTTTAGCACATCGTCTTGGTATCTCAAAGATTAAATGGGAGCTAGAAGATACCGCATTAAGATATTTAAATCCGCAGCAATACTACAGGATTGTTAACTTAATGAAAAAGAAACGTGCGGAACGGGAGCAATATTTAGAGGATGTCATCGTAGAAGTTAAGAGTCGGATGAATGAGGTTTCCATTAAGGCTGAACTTTCAGGCCGTCCAAAGCATATCTACAGTATTTACCGGAAAATGGCGTTACAAAATAAGCAATTCAGTGAGATTTATGATTTACTAGCTGTCCGAATCGTGGTCAACAGTATTAAAGATTGCTATGCTGTTTTAGGAATAATTCACACTTGTTGGAAGCCGATGCCTGGCCGCTTCAAGGATTATATTGCGATGCCAAAGCCGAATATGTACCAATCTCTGCATACAACGGTTATTGGACCAAAGGGCGACCCGCTTGAGGTACAAATTAGAACCTATGAGATGCACCGGATTGCTGAATTCGGGGTCGCAGCCCACTGGGCATATAAAGAAGGAAAAGCCCTTAGTGACAGCTCTTCTTTTGAACAAAAACTAACCTGGTTTAGAGAGATTCTTGAGTTCCAAAACGATACAGCTAATGCTGAAGAGTTTATGGAGTCATTGAAAATTGACCTGTTCTCAGATATGGTGTTTGTGTTTACGCCAAAAGGCGATGTGATTGAACTGCCGTCCGGTTCTGTTCCAATCGATTTTGCTTATCGAATCCATTCAGAGATCGGCAATAAAACAATTGGGGCCAAAGTGAACGGCAAAATGGTCACACTTGACTATCGTCTCAAAACTGGTGACATTATTGAAATCTTAACCTCTAAACATTCATACGGACCAAGTCAGGATTGGTTGAAGCTTGCACAAACATCCCAAGCGAAAAACAAGATTCGCGCCTTCTTTAAAAAGCAACGCCGTGATGAGAATGTTGTTAAAGGGAAAGAGCTAGTCGAAAAAGAAATCCGTAATATGGAGTTCGAGCTTAAAGAAATTTTAACATCAGACAACTTGAAGAAGGTTGCGGATAAATTTAATTTTTCCAATGAAGAAGATATGTACGCCGCAGTTGGCTATAATGGTGTAACAGCCTTACAGGTTGCTAACCGCTTAACTGAGAAATGGCGCAAAAAACGCGACCAAGAACAGTCAGCGAGCATTACCAATGTGATTTCGGATATAAAATCCTTTCCAGCAAATAAGAAACGTGAATCTGGCGTCCGTGTTCAAGGAATTGATAACCTGTTAATTCGCTTATCCAGGTGCTGTAATCCAGTCCCAGGCGATGAAATTGTCGGTTTTATTACGAAGGGGCGCGGTGTCTCTGTTCACCGCTCTGATTGCACCAACATTGATTCGAATGATGCCCAGTCAAGATTGATTCCTGTCGAGTGGGAATCTTCCTTAAATGATCGGAAGGAATATAACGTCGATATCGAAATCAACGGTTATGATCGTCGAGGACTGCTAAATGAAGTTCTTCAAGCGGTAAATGAGACGAAAACAAATATTTCGGCTGTTACCGGAAAGTCTGACCGTAATAAAATGGCTACCATCAGCATGTCGATTGCGATTCACA
The DNA here is from genome assembly GCF_031988165.1 of Neobacillus sp. NCBI lineage: Bacteria > Bacillati > Bacillota > Bacilli > Caryophanales > Bacillaceae > Neobacillus > Neobacillus sp. The sequence continues at coordinate 43,051 of NZ_DALZYO010000035.1, read as the reverse complement.
ATGTTAGCCATCTGCAAAAGGTCGTCGAACGAATTAAACAAATCCCAGATATTTATTCGGTTCGCCGGATTATGAATTAAGGAGCTTTAAGATGCGTGTAGTTGTTCAAAGGAGTAAAGGAGCCAAGGTTACCGTTAATGGTGAAGTAACAGGGCAAATTAGCAAAGGACTTGTTTTGCTTGTAGGTGTGACCCATGAAGACAAGGAAGAGGATGCCGCATACTTAGCGGATAAGATTGCTAATTTAAGGATTTTTGAAGATGCGGATGAAAAGATGAATTTATCTTTATTGGACGTTGGCGGAGAAATTCTATCTGTTTCCCAGTTCACCCTTTACGGCGATTGTCGAAAAGGGAGAAGACCTAACTTTATGGATGCGGCTAAACCCGAACAGGCTCTGGAGCTTTACGATGCTTTTAATAGGCTGCTTCGTGAGAAAGGCATCCAGGTTGAAACCGGTATTTTCGGCGCCATGATGGATGTTGAATTGACCAATGACGGTCCTGTTACGTTAATTTTGGAAAATAAAGTGTAAAAGGCTTGGCACTTGGATTTAAGTGCCGAGCCTTTTATTCTGTGGAAAAGGGGCGGAGCGCCGCAAAAATGAATCACTTTTACCAGTTAAAGTGAAATATCCATTTCACTAGACGAAAGATGTGAAGTCTAGCTCTGCTCTCACCGCCTTTATTAGGTGACTACGTCTTGTTCTCTAAATTTATATCCATGGTAGGGTTGGGAGTTGAGGCTCATGATAGTTTTTTATCGCTCTTTTCTACAAGATTGTTGCTAACTTGAATTCGCTGATAAAACGCCAAAATCCGATGATAAATCATTAAAAATCACTGATAAAGTGTATTTTTATTTTAAGCTATGACTTTTTAAGCCTTTGAACTAAGTTAAAACAAGTGCACCCTCGAAAAATGAGCCCTAGAGGTTTGTAGAAACCGTCTAGAGCTCAACTTAGTTCTTTTTAAAATATCTTGCTAATCCATCAAACAAACCTGAAGCAGCATTTTCCTGGAACTGACCTGAATTTAGGGTCAGTTCTTCTTCTGGGTTACTCAAATAGCCAAGCTCCATCAAGACAGCTTTTTGACTATTTTCTCGAATCACGTGGAAATCCCCTAATCGCACTCCACGATTTTTTAATTTCGTCTGTCCTACCATTGAGGCATAAAGCGTTTCGGCAAATGACTGCTGAAAGGAATGATAGTAATAGCCAGTCATACCACGAACAGACCGATCTACATTGCTGTCATAATGCAGGCTAATAAAGGCATCAGCACGGTAAGCACCTGCCGTATTTACTCGTAACGGAAGCGAAAGGTAAGAATCATTATTTCTAGTTAAGTAAACATTTGCACCGGCAGCTCTTAATTTATCATACAAAAGCAGGGCTGTTCGAAGTGTTAAGTCTTTTTCTAATGTTCCGGAAGCACCTGTCGTTCCGTTATCCCCGCCGCCATGTCCAGGGTCGAGAACAATGGTTTTATTTTTTAGATAGCCTTCAGCACCAGACTTCTCAATCTGCTGTTTAGCACCGTTTACCGAAACAATCCAGCCGGCTACCCAGCCTGATTTTCCATTCTTCAGGGTAATTTCATACCAGTCATTTGCTAAACTTTTTACAGAAAAGGTATCTCCCTCATCAGCCAGTTGCGCAACATCTGACTGAACATCCGGTGCTTTTCGGATATTTGTTCCATTATGTAAGATGGTAACGGTATTTTCCTTTACGGCTTGTCCGGTATTGGTCTGTGCAGTTGATTTATCAAGATACCAGCTTGCAACCCAGCCAAAACTACCAGTCTCAAATTCTATTTTTGCCCAACTATTATATTCTTCTAAAATGGTAAATCTTTGCCCTTTTGACACAGAACCGATGATGTTCGAATTTAGTGATGAGCTTGAGCGGACACTTAGACTGCTCGCAGTTACCATTCCCTTTATATCGCTAGATTCTTTCTTAGGGGTGTCCTTTGATGGACTCGTCGATTCGTCAATAAACTTAGCACTTACCCAGCCTTTAAGATTTGAAAAACCAACCTCTATCCAATTATTTTGTTTCGAATAAATCGTTACGGTTGTGCCCCTTGTCAGTTTTCCAATCACAGCGCCTGTTGTGGATGGCTCCTTTCTAAGATTTAAAGTATCACCATTCACTACGCCAGTACTTGTGGTATTCGAGGACGGCCCCGTTGGTTTGTTCTCCTGTTTACCAGTTTTCAACTCCAAAAAATCTCTGGCAACCCAACCGTCACCGAAGGTTGAACTGATTTTATACCAGTTTTCATTTTGCTCAACCACCATAACGTCTTGTCCTTTATTCAAAAAACCGACGACTCGAAAGCTTGTCCCAGGTCCGGATCGAACCCTTAATTGGTCGGTGTTAGCGGTGGCGATCGTACTTTTTGCACCGGCAGATGTCGAGGATTTGGCTGTTTTAGTCTCATTCTCTTTGGTGACCAGCCAATTGACCACCCAGCCTGTTTTGCCAGACGATAGCTGAATCTTGATCCACTCACCTTGTTCATTTACAATCGAATACTTTTCGCCACGATTAGCTACTTTTACAAGGGGATAGCTTAAGCCTGGGCCGCCGCGAACGTTGATAGTATCGGTGGAAATGGTAATTGAACGGGTTGCTGCGATACTTTTTCCCAGCGGTAGGAAGGCTCCAAAAATAAGTATGATAGATAATAGCAGTAGAGTAAACTTTTTGCCCATTAACACCCTCCATTGTCATTTATCTACTATTTTAACGTAAAAGAAGCTGAAAATCATTCCTAAATTACTAAAAATGACCAATAAATCAACGAAATCCTCATCTTCCATGCAAGTTTTTCACCATTGGTGGAAATAATAAGTTTATCGAAGAAAGGGTTGAGGTGATTAAATATGAGATCGAGTGAAAAAGGAATGAACGTACAGTCAATGGATGGACGCTTATTCGGCGTTGATTTTCATGATTTTATTCAAAAAGAGCAGCAGGCAACATCGTTTGAACTTGCCTCTGAATTCGGCTTATCAATAGGGGATGTCAGAAAGTTAAAAAAACATTTGGAGAGATCGTAAAACACACTTGACAATAGCAGGGATGCTCCTTATTATTATATAAATGGTAACTTGCTGACTGGCCAGCACTAAATGGCAGTTCTCGAGGCTCAGTTGAATTTATGCCTTCAGAATTATACGATAGTAAATTCTGATTAGCGAAGTAAAATGTAATATACGGATATAACCATTTGATGGAGCATAGTAGTTAAGCTAACCCATGAAAAGAGAGGAGATGCCTAGGCTGAAAGCATTTCCACATGTGTCTTAACGAATGAACACTCCGTAGGCTTCTCTCTGAAAAAGCTTCAGCTTTAGTAGGAGAAGAACGTAGCAGGCGTTAACTGTTAAAGAGGAATAGCTATTTAATTTTTAAGGCTATTCAACTAGGGTGGCACCGCGGGATTATTAACTCTCGTCCCTTGTATTATACAAGGGATGGGAGTTTTTTTATTTTCACTAAAAATCTATTTACATAAAAATATGAAAAAAAGGAGGTTTCCGCTATGTCTATTAGCATTCCGAGAGGCACGCAGGATATATTGCCAGGAGAAGTAGAGAAGTGGCAGCTGATTGAAAAAAAAGCGAGAGAACTTTGTGAGAAATATCAATACCAGGAAATTCGCACCCCCATTTTTGAATCAACTGAACTATTTTCAAGAGGCGTTGGTGACACTACTGATATTGTTCAAAAAGAAATGTACACATTTGAAGACCGGGGGAAACGCAGTATTACACTTAGACCTGAAGGAACTGCGGCGGTCGTTCGCTCATTTGTCGAGAAAAAAATGTTTGGTTATGCCAACCAGCCTGTAAAGCTTTATTATATGGGGCCGATGTTCCGTTATGAACGTCCTCAGGCAGGTCGTTTCCGCCAGTTTGTTCAATTTGGAGTCGAAGCATTAGGCAGTAATGATCCAGCGATTGATGCGGAGGTTATCTCCCTAGCGATGAACCTGTACAGAGAAATGGGTCTTACACAGCTTAAGTTGATTATTAATAGCCTTGGTGATAAGGAAAGCCGAAACGCTCATCGCGAGGCGTTGGTGAATCACTTTAAACCAAGAATCGGCGAGTTTTGTCATGATTGTCAGAACCGCTTGGAAAAGAATCCGTTGAGAATTTTGGATTGCAAACAGGATCGTGATCATGAATTAATGAAATCTGCACCGTCCATTCTAGAGTTTTTAAACGATTATTCAAAAACTTATTTTGAAAAATTACAGCAGTATTTAACCCAATTAGATATTCCCTTTGAAGTCGATGCCAACTTGGTGCGAGGTTTGGATTATTATAATCACACTGCCTTTGAGATTATGAGCAACGCTGAGGGATTTGGGGCCATCACCACATTATGCGGCGGCGGCCGTTATAATGGTTTAGCAGAAGAAATTGGCGGGCCGGAAACTCCTGGTATCGGCTTTGCTTTAAGCATTGAACGGTTTATTGCAGCCCTTAATGCAGAAGGTATCGAGCTTGATACGGATCAAGGGATTGATTGTTATCTGGCCTCACTTGGGGAGGAAGCGAAGGATTACACCGTTGGCCTGTTGCAACAACTTCGGATGGCTGGTTTTTCAGCAGAAAGAGATTATTTAGATCGAAAAATTAAGGCGCAATTTAAAGCGGCCGACCGCTTAAAAGCAAAATATGTGGCCGTTCTCGGTGATGAAGAGCTTAAAAACAACCATATCAATGTGAAAAATATGGCTACAGGTGAACAAGTAGAAGTGGAGCTTGGTTCTTTGGTTGACTATTTTCAAGGGTTACGAGGATAAAGGGGGATTAACATGTTTGGCAGATCTTATTTTTGTGGTGAAGTACCAGAATCAGTAGTAGGGGAAAAGGTAACATTAAAAGGCTGGGTTCAAAAACGACGCGACCTTGGCGGATTAATCTTTATCGATTTGCGCGACCGTTCAGGAATAGTCCAAGTAGTATTTAATCCTGATTTATCAAAGGAAGCACTCAAAACGGCAGAAAAAATCCGCAACGAATTTGTTCTTGATGTTGTGGGAACTGTCGTTGCCCGTGAACCTGGAACCATTAATGAAAATCTAAAAACGGGTAAAATTGAGGTTCAAGCGGAAACCGTAACGATTATCAATGAAGCGAAAACTCCTCCGTTTACAATTTCTGATAAAACAGATGCTTCAGAAGATGTGCGTTTGAAATATCGTTATTTAGATTTCCGTCGTCCGGTTATTTTTGAAACCTTAAAAATGCGTCATCAGGTGACGAAACAAATTAGGGATTTCCTTGACGGCGAAGGCTTCCTAGATATCGAAACACCAATTTTAACAAAAAGCACTCCAGAAGGGGCGCGTGATTATTTAGTCCCAAGCCGTGTCCACCCCGGTGAATTCTACGCGCTGCCACAATCGCCGCAGTTGTTTAAGCAATTGTTGATGGTGGGTGGAATTGAACGGTATTACCAAATTGCCCGCTGTTTCCGCGACGAGGACTTACGTGCAGACCGGCAGCCTGAATTCACGCAAATAGATATAGAAACAAGCTTCTTAAGCCAAAAGGACATTATAGTCATGATGGAAAAAATGATGTCACAGTTGATGAAGGAAGTAAAAGGTGTGGAAGTTCCTGAGGCTTTCCCGCAAATGACTTATGATGAAGCGATGAGCCGCTATGGTTCCGACAAACCGGATACTCGTTTTGGGCTAGAGCTTGTTGACCTCTCCGAAATCGTCAAGGAATCCGGCTTTAAGGTGTTTGCCGCCGCGGTTGCGAGTGGCGGTCAAGTTAAAGCGATAAACGTTAAAGGTGCAGCAGACAAGTATTCACGTAAAGATATCGATGCCTTAACTGAGTTTGTTGCCGTTTATGGTGCCAAGGGTCTTGCTTGGTTAAAAGTTGATTCTGAAGGCTTAAAGGGACCAATTGCGAAATTCTTCTCTGAAGAGGACGCACAGGCACTGAAAGTCACACTAGAGGCCAATGCAGGGGATTTGCTCCTATTTGTAGCTGATAAGAAAAGTGTAGTGGCTGATTCCCTTGGCGCACTAAGACTTAAGCTAGGAAAAGAATTGGGATTAATCGATCAAAGCTTGTTCCATTTCTTATGGGTGACAGACTGGCCGTTATTGGAATACGATGAAGAGGAAGGGCGTTATTACGCTGCTCACCATCCATTTACAATGCCATTTAGGGAAGACCTTGAATATTTGGATTCTGATCCTGGGAAGGTACGTGCCCAAGCCTATGACCTTGTTCTGAATGGATATGAGCTTGGCGGCGGTTCACTTCGGATTTTTGAGCGACCAATCCAAGAAAAAATGTTTAGTGTACTTGGATTTTCACCAGAAGAAGCAAAGGAACAGTTTGGCTTCTTAATGAATGCTTTTGAATATGGGACTCCTCCACATGGCGGCATTGCTCTTGGACTAGACCGCTTGGTGATGCTACTTGCCGGAAGCACCAATCTAAGAGATACGATTGCCTTTCCAAAAACAGCGAGTGCAAGCTGCTTGTTAACAAATGCACCAGGCGAAGTTTCTGAGGCGCAATTGTTAGAGCTAAGTTTGTCATTAAATGTTAAAAAATAACAAGAATTCGCTTTCATGAAACCTTGAATGAAGTATCATAATATGGTATTATATAAGCAATTAAAGAAGAGTCCTGAAATGTACGTTGTGTGACCTGAAGTTTTGACCGAACATTATTTATTCGGGAGTCTGGAGTTTTCTGATTGCGTAAATGCCCCACCTATTGACAGGTAAGGGGACTTACAATACCGGGAACAGGACACCCCCCTGCTGAGTGCGGGATCAAAACTAAGGATGAAGAAGCAACGGCACCATTGGGACTCTTTTCCTTTTTACAAAAATCAACCTCTTGCTACGGCAAGAGGTTTTATTTTGCTGTTTATCTTCCTAATTCCTATAAAAATACTTGTTTTTATAAGCGGGTATGATATATTTTTATGGTGAAAAAATAATAGTTAATTGAATTTAAATTTGGAGTGAATATAAATGCTACATCAATTTTCGCGAAATGAGCTTGCTATCGGTAAAGAAGGACTTAATATCATGAAAAATAGCACGGTCGCTGTTTTAGGAATTGGCGGTGTCGGTTCATTTGCTGCCGAGGCCCTTGCACGCTCTGGTGTTGGTCGGTTAATTTTAATCGATAAAGACGATGTTGATATTACAAACATTAACCGTCAACTTATTGCGCTTCTTTCAACCGTGGGTAGACCAAAAGTAGACATCATGCAGGAGCGAATTAAGGATATTAATCCTGATTGCGAAGTGATTGCACTGAAGATGTTTTACACAGAGGATACTTATGAGGAGATTTTTGGCTACAACTTAGATTTTGTCGTGGATGCCTCTGATACGATTATTTATAAAATTCATTTGATGAAAGAATGTTTAAAAAGAAAGATTCCGATTATTTCGAGCATGGGGGCCGCTAATAAAATGGACCCAACCCGGTTCCAAATTGCTGATATTTCCAAGACTCATACGGATCCAATTGCAAAAGTCATCCGCACGAAACTTCGTAAGGAAAGAATTCATAAGGGCATACCAGTTGTTTTTTCTGATGAAAGCCCGATTGTCATTCGTGAGGACATTAAAAAAGAGGTAGGAAATGAAAATGCCCCTATCCGTAAAGCTCAAATGCCGCCTGCGTCAAATGCCTTCGTCCCATCTGCAGCCGGTTTAATTATGGCAAGCTATGTTGTGAGAGAATTACTAAAAGATATCAAAATCCAACGTGTTTCAGATGAAAAATAATTGTTGAGCCCTAAACTTTTGGAGTTTAGGGTTTTTTTATTCTGTTTTCAAGGTGGGTAATACCGACGGGCTTTTAGAAACCGAAAAGTGGAAAAGTGTACAATTGAAAAAAAGATTTGAATATTTTGTTAACATGATTAATTATCAGACTTTAGCCCTAGAATTGATTCCATCCACAGACGTTATTAGAAAAAGGATTTGTATGGTTATAATATAAAAGGAATATTAGTTAGGAAAATTTTGCCGAAATAAGGTAAACTTATTTGTGACTAATAGAGAGGAGAGAGAATTTGGAAACAATCGTTGAACTAAAAGACGTAACAAAAGTGATTAAAGGAAGAACGATTATTGATCATATCAGCTTCCAAGTGAATAAGGGTGAGGTATTTGGGTTTCTAGGTCCAAATGGTGCCGGGAAAACAACGACCATCCGGATGATTGTCGGCTTGATGGGGATTACTTCAGGAGACATCACCATTGGCGGGGCGAGTATTAAAGACAAGTTTGAAAATGCTGTAAGCCATGTTGGTGCCATTGTTGAGAATCCGGAGATGTATAAATTTTTGTCTGGATATCAAAATCTGGTTCATTATGCAAGAATGTCAAAAGGCATCACAAAGGAAAAAATTGCTGAAACCGTTGAACTCGTCGGTCTAACGGATCGAATCAATGACAAAGTGAAAACCTACTCACTTGGAATGAGACAGAGGTTGGGATTAGCACAGTGTCTTTTGCATGACCCAGACGTGTTGATTCTAGATGAGCCAACGAATGGCCTTGACCCTGCAGGAATAAGAGAAATTCGTGACTATGTCCGCCTCTTAGCACGTGAAAAAAATATGGCTGTTATCGTTTCCAGTCACTTGCTTTCTGAAATGGAAATGATGTGTGACAGAATCGGGATCATTCAAAAAGGCAAGTTGATCGATGTGCAGCTTGTCCAGGAATTTGTCCAGGGCACTGAAGTGACGTTTGAATTAGAGGTAGTTCCGAGTGATAAAGCTTTGTCACTAATAGAAATCAACTATCCAGATGTTAGAGCGAACAGCTCAAGGAATGGTATATCCGTTGAACTTTCTAAAGAGGAAATCCCGAATCTAGTTAAAAAGTTAGTTACCGCAGATATTCAAGTTTTTGGGATAAAAGAAGTGGCGAAAACATTAGAAGATCGCTTCCTTGAAGTGACGTCGGAAAAGGAGGCGGCAGCACGTGCTTAATTTAATCAAAAATGAATGGATGAAAATTTTTAAACGCCCAGGAACCTATGTCATGATTGCAATACTTATTGTTATTATTTCGATTGTCGGTACGTTTTCTAAGTATCAAGAAAAGGCGTTTGTTCTTGATAAAAAATGGGAGCAAACATTACAAGAGGAAAATAAAGCATTAAATCAACAGATGGCCCAAAGTCGGACGAAGATGGAAAAGCAATTTTTTAAAAAAGAAATCGCCATCAATGACTATCGAATTAAGCATAATCTTCCACCAAATGAAAAATATAATGTTTGGTCATTTGTTAAGGATGCTTCACAACTTATTATCTTAGCGGGATTATTTACTATTATCATTTCTGCAGGGATTGTCGCGAGTGAATTTAACTGGGGAACGATTAAACTGTTATTAATACGGCCAATCAATCGTACCAAAATCTTAGCATCGAAATATTTGACTGTATTATTGTTTGGGCTGTTGATGCTGGCTATTCTGTTTGGTTTCTCAACCGCACTTGGTAGCATCCTTTTTGGAATGCCTGAACAAGCCGTTCCATACTTAAATTATTCTAATGGAGTCGTAACCGAGCAAAATATTGTAACTCACCTGTTGGTTTATTACGGGTATAGTTCAATCGACATGATTATGCTTGCGACTATGGCGTTCATGATTTCGTCCGTTTTCCGGAACAGCTCCCTGGCAATCGGCTTATCACTGTTTTTATTGTTTACCGGGGCCCAATTTACTACCTTGTTGTCATTAAAATATAGCTGGGCAAAATATATCTTGTTTGCCAATACGAATTTATCACAATACTTTGAAGGTACGCCAATGGTAGAAGGAATGACAATGACATTTTCAGTCATCATGCTGCTGATTTACTTTGCTGTATTCCAATTTTTCGCCTTCTACGTCTTCAAAAAACGAGACGTTGCCGCTTAGTAGTTTCCATAAATTAAAAAAAGGTGTCAGGCACCATGTGAAAATTTCACATGGTGCCTGACACCTCTATTTATTTTTTCGAGCGAGTTAATTTTTCATAAACAGTGGCAAGTGCCTGCTCAAATTTTCCGGTTTTCTTTGGTTGATAGTATTGTTTGTTTTTTAATTTGTTCGGTAAATATTGCTGCGGGACCCAGCCATTTTCATAATCGTGAGGATATAAGTAGCCAATTCCTCTGCCAAGCTCTTTTGCCCCTTTGTAGTGGGCATCACGTAAATGATCTGGAACTTCACCGACCATCCCTTTTTGAATATCATCAAGTGCTGCCTGAATGGCTAAGACGGCAGAATTAGACTTAGGTGAAAGGCATAATTCTATAGCGGCATTGGCAAGTGGTATTCTTGCCTCTGGAAATCCAATTCTCTCTGCGGTTTCAATCGCAGCCAACGTACGAGCGCCAGCTTGTGGATTGGCAAGTCCAATATCTTCATAAGCGATCACAATCATACGACGGCTAATACTTGGCAGGTCTCCAGCTTCAATTAATCTTCCGAGATAGTGGAGAGCGGCATTGACGTCACTACCACGAATCGATTTTTGAAAAGCCGACAGGACATCGTAGTGCTCGTCACCATCTTTATCTGCAACTAAACTTTTCTTTTGCAAACATTCCTCCGCTGTTTTCACATCGATTTGGATCATGTCATTGGCATCTTTATCGGTGGAAAGTACCGCTAATTCCAGGGCATTTAAGGAGCTTCGTACATCCCCGTTCGAGCCTTGGGCAAAATGTTGTAAAGCATCCTCAGAAATCTCAATTTTCTGCCGTCCAAATCCCCGATCTTCATCTTCTAGAGCGCGGGTTAACGTTTGTTTCACTTCATCAGGTGTTAACGGCTTCAATTCGAAAATTTGACAGCGACTACGAATCGCTGGGTTAATGGCATGATAGGGATTACTTGTGGTGGCCCCAATTAATACAATCATCCCATTTTCTAAATAAGGCAGTAAAAAATCCTGCTTTGCTTTATCTAACCGATGGACTTCATCAAGAAGCAGAATCACTTTCCCAGACATTTTCGCCTCTGCAGCGACTATTTCCATATCTTTTTTATTGTTTGTAACGGCGTTCAGCGTCCGAAAGGCGTATTTTGTGCTCCCGGCAATTGCACTGGCAATCGAGGTTTTTCCAATGCCCGGTGGTCCATATAAAATCATGGATGTCAGCTGTTTTGCTTTTACCATTCTGGCAATAATCCTTCCATCACCAACCAGATGCTCTTGGCCTGCGACTTCTTCAATCGTTCTTGGACGCATCCGAAAGGCTAAAGGCTTTTGCTGCATAGTCATCTCTCCAAACAAAATTCGTTCTTTATCTTACAATATCATTTTCCTTACAAAAAGCATATTAAAGAAGAATATGATATAATTCTAATGCCTATCAAATTACTGAGAATATTTTTATATAGATTAGAACAGAGGTGCAGGTTATGAAAATTTCTACTAAAGGACGATATGGTCTAACGATTATGATTGAGCTTGCCAAAAAACATGGTGAGGGTCCTACTTCTTTAAAAGCGATTGCCCAGGCAAATGACCTATCTGAACATTATTTAGAGCAATTGATTGCCCCATTACGGAATGCTGGATTAGTTAAAAGCATTCGAGGAGCATACGGAGGGTATATTCTGACTAATGAACCATCCAAAATTACCGCAGGCGATGTAATTCGTGTCCTTGAAGGCCCGATTACTCCTGTTGAGGGAATAGAAGATGAAGAGCCAGCAAAGCGCGAGCTGTGGATTCGCATTCGCGATGCCATCAAGGATGTTCTCGACAATACGACACTCGAAGATTTAGCTAGTCATAGTGAAGACAATGAGCATGAGGGTTATATGTTTTATATTTAATGTAAAAGGTAATAATAGTGAATTATTTTGATTGAAGGTGTAATGATGGAACGAATCTATCTTGACCATGCAGCGACGACTCCGATGCATCCAAGGGTAATTGAAAAAATAATGGAAGTCATGAATTTATCTTTTGGAAACCCTTCGAGTATCCATTCATATGGAAGGGAAGCTCGTCATCGTATTGATTTAGCCCGTGCGGAATTAGCTAGGAGTATTGGCGCAAAGGAAAACGAGATTATTTTTACAAGCGGGGGAACAGAAGCGGATAATCTGGCTTTATTTGGGGCTGCCGAAAGCTATCAGCATCAAGGCAAACACATTATTACCACTCAAATTGAACATCATGCAGTGCTTCATGCTTGCGAAAAATTAGAAAAATTAGGTTTTGAGGTCACCTATTTGCCTGTTGATGAAACGGGGCTAATTTCTCTTTCAGAGTTAAATGAGGCTTTACGAGAGGATACTATTTTAGTTTCTATCATGTATGGAAATAACGAGGTTGGCACCATTCAACCAATTACGGAAATTGGGCAGCTGTTAAAAAATCATCAAGCCGTTTTCCATACCGATGCTGTTCAGGCCTATGGATCTGAAAGAATAGACGTCAATGAGAGCTTCATCGATTTATTATCGGTAACCGCTCATAAAATTAATGGCCCGAAAGGAACTGGCTTTCTCTATGCCCGGTCAACTGTGAAGCTTGCACCACGTTCCTTCGGTGGTGAGCAAGAAAGAAAAAGGCGGGCAGGGACTGAAAATGTCGCATCAATTGCGGGATTCCATCAAGCAGTAATAATTGCCAATGAAGAACGCTCTGCAAAAAGAGAAAAATTCTTTGAATTTAAAGAAATTTTTCAAGAAAAGCTACGTGAACGAGAAGTTGATTTCAAGGTAAACGGAACGCTTGAATATTCACTGCCACATGTATTAAACTTAAGCTTTCCGGGGACAAGTGTGGAGGCGATGCTCGTAAATCTTGATTTGGCAGGAATTGCTGTTTCGAGCGGATCGGCCTGTACTGCAGGTTCAATTGAGCCTTCCCACGTCCTTGTGGCAATGTTTGGTAAACAATCAGAGCGATTGATAAATTCGGTACGTTTTAGTTTCGGTTTTAACACGACAAAAGAAGAAATCATAAAGGCAGCCGAAGAAACGGCAAGGATTGTTTCGCGTCTGAAAAAATAAATGCTTGAAGAAGTTTTAGCAAGAGAGAGGTGAATATCAATGGAAAGAAAAGATCCACAAAACACACGTGTTGTTGTTGGGATGTCAGGCGGTGTAGATTCATCTGTAGCTGCGCTTTTATTAAAACAGCAAGGCTATGATGTCATCGGTATTTTTATGAAAAATTGGGATGATACCGATGATAATGGTTTTTGTACGGCAACGGAAGACTATGAGGATGTCATTCGTGTCTGCAATCAAATTGGTATTCCCTATTATGCGGTTAATTTTGAAAAACAATATTGGGACAAGGTGTTTACCTATTTCCTTGAGGAATATAAAGCGGGCAGGACTCCTAATCCTGATGTCATGTGCAATAAAGAAATTAAATTCAAGGCGTTTTTGGAGCATGCCGTGAATCTGGGAGCAGATTATTTAGCGACTGGTCACTATGCACAAGTTGAGTACCGTGACGGTGAATACAAAATGCTTCGCGGTTTAGATGAAAATAAGGACCAAACGTATTTCTTAAATCAATTGACACAGGAACAGCTAAGTAAGGTCATGTTCCCAATTGGAGATCTTGAAATATCAAGAGTTCGGGAAATTGCTCGGGAAGCGGAGCTTGCCACCGCGACGAAAAAGGACAGTACTGGAATTTGCTTTATTGGGGAACGGAATTTTAAAGAGTTCTTAGGTCAATACCTACCTGCGCAACCAGGAAACATGGAGACATTTGACGGCGAGGTAAAAGGCAAGCATGAAGGCTTAATGTATCATACGATTGGCCAACGCCACGGTCTTGGAATCGGTGGTTCTGGTGAGCCTTGGTTTGCCATCGGTAAGGATTTAAAAAGGAACGTCCTTTATGTCGGACAAGGCTTTCACCATGAAAAACTATATTCTGACTCGATTACCGCTGTTGGGGTGAGCTGGGTATCCAATCAGGAAAAGCCAAAGGAATTTGAATGTACGGCTAAATTCCGCTACCGCCAAGAAGATCATAAAGTAACCGTTCGTCTTTTTGATGGAGATAAAGTTGAGGTTGTTTTCCACGATCCGATTCGTGCCATCACTCCTGGACAAGCTGCTGTTTTTTATAATGGCGATGAATGTCTAGGCGGTGGAACTATCGACGAAGTTTTTAAAAATGGAGAGCGTCTAACGTATGTAGGTTAAAATTTGACCCTGATTCCAGTTCTGGAGTCAGGTTTTTTTGTGAAGAAATTGCTGTTTGGCGGAATAAATTGGGAAGTTGGCGGAATTCCCCTAAGAACGGCAACCCCAAACTGTGCGGGAACCTAATCAAGCTCTTAAAGTAATTTTAAAATAAAATATGGTATACTTTTTCTTAGGATTGGAGTGGAAACAATGGATAAAAACCAATTAGGTGTTAAATACATGCAAGAAGGTAAATGGGAAGAGGCAGCAAAGCTTTTTAATGAAGTAATTGAAGAAAATCCCCAAGATCCTATTGCCTATATTAACTTTGGAAACGTACTTTCTGCTGTCGGAGACGACGAAAAAGCATTGAAATTTTATGAAAAAGCTATTCAATTGGATGAAAAGGCAGCAGCTGCTTACTATAGCGCCGGAAATATCTATTTCAGTAATGATCAATTTGATCAAGCTAAAGCAATGTTTGAAACAGCTATGAAAAATGGGCTCAACACAAGCGACAATTATTTTATGTTGGGCCTCACACTAGTACAGCTTAATCAAGGGCGATTTGCCCTTCCCTATTTACAACGAAGCGTTGAACTGAACGAAAATGATCCGGAAGCACGCTTTCAATTTGGATTATGTCTGGCACAGCTCGAACTTATCGATCAAGCAATCCTTCAATTAGAAAAATGTATCGAGCTAGACCGCACGCATTCTGATGCTTATTATAATCTCGGGGTTTCCTATGCATTTAAAGAAAATTCCCAAAAGGCAGTTGAAATGTTTAATAAAGCCCTCGACATTCAACCGGATCATCTGCTTGCAGGTCACGCGAAAAAACTCATTGAGAATATTCATTAATATCATTTTTTAGCCGAAAGGAGGGAGCACAAAATGGAAAAACAGGACTCACTTGATTTATTTGCCGAGCAGGGAAAGTTCGTCAAAGGACGGCCGATTGTGACGATTTTTCATAATGAACAGAATCTATACACGGTATTGAGGATTCGCGTTGATGAAACAAATGATCAATACGATGACAAGGAAGCAGTTATTACCGGTTATTTTCCAAAAATTCATGAACAGGAAACCTATGTCTTTTTCGGGGAGTTTAAGGATCATCCGAAGTTTGGTGTTCAATTTCACACGAATCATTTCCGAAAGGACATGCCACAAACAAAACAAGGCGTTGTTGCCTATTTATCAGGTGAAATGTTTAAGGGGATTGGAAAGAAAACCGCAGAGAATATCGTGGAAACTTTAGGTGAGAACGCCATCTCCAAAATTCTGAATCAGCCGTCCTTGCTGGATTCCATTCCCAAGCTTCCTCCTGAAAAGGCAAAATTGCTTTACGATACACTGATGGAGCATCAAGGGCTCGAGCAGGTAATGGTGGCCCTAAATCAATATGGCTTTGGACCGCAAATTTCGATGCGGATTTATCAAGCTTATAAAGAGGAAACACTCAATACTATTCAAAAAAACCCCTATAAGCTTGTTGAGGATATCGAAGGAATCGGTTTTGGTCGGGCCGATGAGCTAGGCTACCAGTTAGGGATCTCTGGAAGCCATCCCGACCGGGTAAAAGCAGCCCTACTATATACACTGGAAAACGAAAGTATGCAGACGGGTCATGTATACATAAATGCTGAGAACTTGCTTGAGCAGGTAAAGGTACTCCTCGAAGAAAACAAACGCGATCAAATTGACTACAGTGACATATCCAATGAAGTCATTAAACTTGAAGAAGAGGGGAAAATAATTGGTGAAGAAAAACGCGTTTATTTGCCTTCCTTATTTTTCGCGGAAAAAGGCCTAGTTACGAGCATTAATCGAATAGTCAAACAAACGGAATACAAGGACCAATTTCCAGAGTCTGAATTTTTACTGGCATTAGGAAGTTTAGAGGACCGGCTAGGGGTACATTATGCTCCAACACAAAAAGAAGCGATTCAAACAGCGCTAATGTCACCAATGCTTATTTTAACCGGTGGCCCTGGAACTGGGAAAACAACGGTCATTAAAGGGATTGTTGAATTATATGCGGAATTGCACGGTTGTTCATTAGAACTGAAGGATTATCATAAAAAGGATGAACCTTTTCCATTTTTGCTGGCGGCACCAACAGGGAGAGCAGCCAAAAGGATGAGCGAATCGACAGGCCTTCCGGCGGTGACCATTCACCGGCTGCTCGGATTTAACGGAACGGAAGGATTTGACCGCGACGATGCAAGTCCATTAGAGGGAAAAATTTTAATTGTGGATGAGACATCGATGCTCGATATCTGGCTTGCCAATCAATTGTTTAAGGCACTTCCGGAAAATATTCAAGTCATCCTTGTTGGGGATGAGGATCAGCTTCCGTCTGTTGGCCCTGGGCAGGTTTTAAAGGATTTGCTTCAATCTGAACGGATTCCGACCGTTCGATTAACAGATATATATCGCCAGGCAGAAGGTTCTTCCATCATTGAACTGGCCCATGATATTAAAAAGGGGTATCTGCCTCCAGATGTTACCACGAAACAAGCTGACCGTTCATTTATCAAATGTTCAACCACACAGGTTGCTCAAGTGGTAGAAAAAGTGGCCTTAAATGCAAAAAATAAAGGCTATTCTGCTAGGGATATTCAAGTGCTGGCGCCAATGTATAGAGGTCCAGCCGGGATTGACCGCCTCAATGTATTGCTGCAGGAAATCTTTAATCCAAACCCTGACGGCAAGCGCAAGGAAATTGCTTTTGGTGATGTGAAATACCGCATCGGTGATAAGGTCCTTCAACTCGTCAATCAACCGGAAAGCAATGTCTTTAACGGTGATATTGGAGAAATTATCTCAATCATTTATGCAAAAGAAAACACTGAAAAGCAAGACATGATTTATATTTCCTTTGAAGGAAATGAAGTGGAGTATACAAAGCAGGACTTAAATCAAATCACACATGCATATTGCTGTTCTGTTCATAAATCTCAGGGCAGCGAATTTCCGATTGTTATTCTTCCGATTACAAGAAGTTACTACCGGATGTTACAGCGAAATTTAATTTATACGGCCATTACGAGAAGTAAACAATCGTTAATCATATGTGGGGAAGAAGAGGCGCTCAGAATGGGTGTCCAACGAGCGGACGAGCTCTCGAGACAGACGACTCTTTGTCAAAAACTTCAGGAAAGTATTTTGATTAATGTCATTAGTTCTGCAGCTCCTGAAATTTCGGCAAATGGATTGTCCTATGAGGATGAATTCATGCAAGTCCATCCACTGGTAGGAATGGAAAACGTTTCACCTTATGATTTTATGGTAAATGACTGAAACTATAAATGTTCGAGGAGGTGGGACACTCTTTGCGAACATTTTCTTTATTGAAAGGACAACCTATTTTTGAAACGAGAAATGGGACTAAAATCGGTGAGATAAGTGACCTATGTATTTCAAGCAATGGTCAGGTAAAAGGTCTCTTGGTTAAAAAAGGCGTTTTCTTCAAACAATCATTCTTTCTGGATATACAAAAAGTGACTTCTTTTGGCTGGGATGGGGTTATGATTGAGAATCCCTTATGTTTGGAAAAGCTGAAAGAGCATTCGGAATATACGCTTAAGCATCAACATTCCATAGACGGGATGTTGATGCTCTCGAAGAATGGGGATTCTCTTGGTTTGCTAAAAGATGTATATTTTCATGAAGAAGTGGGCACAATCGTAGGGTACGAAATCACGGATGGCTTCTTTTCGGATATCACGGAAGGTAAACAAGTCATTCAATCCGGGAAGCCCTTAGCGATCGGAAAGGATGCCATTATCGTAGATGTAAATGAAATCTCGCCGACTGGCCGAGTGCCCTTAAAGGGTAGGTCTTAAGGTGCGGTTGAATTTATGCGTATCAGAATTTATCAAGATAAATTCTGTATGGCTAAATGATACGAGAGGTGTCCTTTCATGTTTAAGTGTCCCAATTGTCAAAGCAAGGATATCGGCAAAATTGGCATCAACCAATATTATTGCTGGAACTGTTTTATTGAGCTCTCGGTTTCTGAAGGAATAATCAACACCCATCAAGTCGAAGAAGACGGGTCACTTAGTTCTTTAGATGATTTGTTTGAAGAAGAAGAGCGTCGTTACACCCTATAGATTAAAAGAGCGGCCGCACGTGCTAGCGCTTGACAATTTAAATAAGAGGTGAGACGTATGAATAAATTGATGACGTCGATGATTGTTTTGGGTGCAGGGATGGCAGCATATAATATTGCCCAGCGAAATAATATGATGTCTGCCCGCAATATGAAAAGAATACAACGAAGAGTAAAACGAGCGATAATGTAAATTATGCCTGAATCCCCCTCATGATCCGAGGGGGATTTTGAATTGAAACCGGTCAAAATGTATAAATCCACCATCTGTCTCCAAAACTAATCAAAAGGAGGCATGGACGTGGATATTCGAATGAAATGGTATTACCGAATCGGCTTTTTGCTCCTTTTATTGATCGCAATTTATGTTTTTCTGAAAATCAATTTCGTGTGGATGCCAATCCTTCGAGTAGCTGTGATCATTATCCTTCCGTTTATCATTGGTGGATTTATTACATATTTGCTTCATCCGATTGTTGAAAAATTACATGAAAAAGGGCTTCATCGTGGACTTGCCATCATTCTCATTTATATTATTTTTTTTGGCGGAATTGGTTTCGCTCTTTACAAAGGAATACCAGCAATGATTGACCAATTAAAAGATCTGTCTGAAAGTGCGCCGGTTTTTGCCGAGCAATACCGGGAATGGATTGATAAGCTGCAGTCCCAGACAAGAGCATGGCCTGATGGTCTTCAAGCAAGATTAGATGATGGAATAGACACTTTTGAAAAAAAGTTGGACTCTCTTTTAACGATCCTCGTGAACATTCTTATGAAGTTTTTTAATTCGGCGTTAATCATGATGATTATCCCATTTATTGCTTTCTATATGTTAAAGGACTTTCAACTGATTAAACGAGCTGCCTGGTACATAACCCCCAAAAAATGGCGTAAAAAGGGGACACTCTTTCTTAAGGATGTAGATGAATCCCTGGGGAGCTATATCAGGGGGCAGCTATTAATTTGTATCATTATCGGCAGTATTTCAGCCCTGTTATTTTGGATTTTTCACTTAAGATATCCATTACTATTAGGTTTGATTGTTGGGGCAACAAATGTAATCCCCTATTTTGGACCGATCATCGGGGCAGTGCCAGCCGTAATCATCGCTGCAACATCATCTGTTAAACTGGTCATCATTACCTTAGTGATTGTTTTTGGCCTGCAATTTCTAGAAGGGAATATATTATCCCCGTATATCGTGGGAAAAAGTCTTCATATGCACCCATTAATCATTATGATTGCGTTAACAGCTGGTGGAGAGATTGGCGGAATTTTAGGGTTGATAGTGGCTGTCCCAGTCCTTGTTATACTTAAAGTAGCGATCCTCCATGCAAAAAATCATTTCATGAACGGGAAATCTAATGAATCATCACCATAAGAAATTGACAAACGTTTTTTTGGTAGCTATAATTCGTCATATAGAATATTTGGATCACGAAGAAGGATTGAGTATGTTATAGTCCATCTGTAACGCGCAAAGCGAAAAAGAGAGGAGCTTCCATGGCTGAAAGGAGCTCTAGATGAAGGATGACAGAAAGCTAATCCGGAGTGCAGCTAACCACTGCCGTTTGCCAGCGTTAATGGCATTTTTGAGAGATGGATACAGTTTTTTTGTATCCATAATCAGGGTGGTACCGCGAGACAAGCTCTCGTCCCTGCTATAGGGATGAGGGCTTTTTTGTATGCTTTTTTAAACATAAAGGAGGTTAAACCATATGAAAAATTTAACTGGATCACAAATTCGCAAGATGTTTTTACAATTTTTTAATGAAGAAAAAGGACACACGATTGAACCAAGTGCACCACTGGTCCCGCATGATGATCCATCGTTATTGTGGATTAACAGTGGAGTGGCAACCTTAAAGAAATATTTTGATGGCCGTGTCGTTCCTGACAATCCAAGAATCACCAATGCGCAAAAATCAATCAGAACGAATGATATCGAGAATGTCGGCAAAACAGCGCGCCATCATACATTTTTTGAGATGCTTGGTAACTTTTCCATAGGAGAATATTTCAAAAAAGAAGCGATTGAGTGGGCATGGGAGTTTTTAACCGCTGAAAAGTGGATTGGCTGGGATCCAGAGCGTTTGTCCGTTACCGTCCACCCAGAGGATCATGAAGCCTATGAAATTTGGCATCAAACCATTGGTCTTCCAGAGGAACGGATTATCCGTCTTGAAGGAAACTTCTGGGATATTGGCGAAGGTCCAAGCGGCCCGAATACTGAAATTTTCTATGACCGTGGTCCAGAGTATGGGGATGATTCATCAGATCCTGAGCTTTACCCAGGGGGCGAAAACGAACGTTACCTAGAAGTGTGGAACCTTGTATTTTCACAATTTAACCATAACCCTGATGGCACCTATACACCGCTGCCTAAGAAGAATATAGATACAGGAATGGGATTAGAGCGGATGGCGTCTGTCGTTCAAAATGTTCCCACTAATTTTGATACCGATTTATTTATCCCGATCATTCGGGCAACAGAAGAAATTTCCGGAGAAAAATATGGCACAAATAAAGAATTCGATGTATCCTTCAAAGTCATTGCCGACCATATTCGTACGGTAGCCTTTGCAGTCGGAGACGGGGCATTGCCATCAAATGAAGGCCGTGGCTATGTATTGCGCCGCTTGCTGCGCCGTGCTGTCCGTTACGCCAAACAAATTAATATCAATCGTCCTTTTATGTTTGAACTCGTTCCTGTCGTAGGCGAAATCATGAATGACTTCTATCCAGAAGTAAAAGACAAAACTGAATTTATTCAAAAGGTTATTAAGAATGAAGAAGAGCGTTTCCATGAAACCCTTCATGAAGGCTTAGCTATTTTAGCAAGTGTTATCAAGAAGGAAAAGGGAAAAGCCAGTAATACCATCACTGGTGCCGATGTATTCCGTCTTTATGACACCTACGGTTTCCCTGTAGAATTAACCGAAGAATATGCGGAAGAAGAGGGCATGAAGGTTGATAATAAAGGCTTCGAAGAAGAAATGGAGCAGCAGCGTGAACGAGCACGAAGAGCCCGGCAAGATGTCGATTCGATGCAGGTTCAAGGCGGTGTTCTGCGCGATGTGACTGTTGAAAGTAAGTTTGTCGGCTACGATCAGCTTGTAACAAGCTCCACCGTATTAGCGATCATTAAAAACGGTGGATTAATTGATGAAGCTTCAATGGGGGACGAAGTCCAATTAATTCTTGATGTGACACCATTTTATGCTGAGAGTGGTGGACAAATTGCTGACTTCGGTGTCATCGAAGGCGAAGGTACAAGCATAGCTGTTAAGGATGTCCAAAAGGCACCAAATGGCCAGAATCTTCATCAAGTGGTTGTGCAGAGCGGCATTTTGAAAACAAACCAGCAGGTAACAGCAAAGGTCGACGCTGCCAATCGGGTGAAGATAATCAAAAACCATACAGCTACCCATTTGCTCCATCAAGCGCTTAAAGACGTTCTTGGCGAGCACGTTAACCAAGCAGGATCTCTTGTCGGACCTGATCGACTTCGTTTTGATTTTTCGCATTTTGGTCAAATAAATCCTGAAGAACTTGAACAAATCGAAAGAATCGTTAACGAAAAAATCTGGAGAAACATTGAAGTTGACATCAGCTTAAAACCGATTGCTGAAGCAAAAGCACTGGGCGCCATGGCGCTTTTCGGTGAAAAATATGGTGATATTGTCCGTGTTGTAAGGGTTGGTGATTACAGCCTCGAGCTTTGCGGCGGCTGTCACGTTCCAAATACATCCGTGATTGGTTTATTTAAAATTGTTTCAGAGGGTGGAATCGGTGCTGGGACAAGAAGGATTGAAGCAGTAACAGGTGAATCAGCGTACATGTCACTAAATGAGCAAGTAGGTTTGTTAAAGGATGCTGCTGAAAAACTAAAATCGAATCCAAAAGATATCGGTAACCGTATCGAAAGTTTACTTGTTGAAATGAAACAGCTGCAACGGGAAAATGAATCCCTTGCTTCAAAGCTTGGAAATATTGAAGCTGGGAGTCTCGTTTCTAAAGCAAAGGAAATTGATGGCGTAACCGTCTTAGCAGCGAAGGTTCAAGCTGCCGATATGAATAACTTAAGAAATATGGCTGATGATTTAAAGCAAAAGCTTGGTTCTGTTGTGCTTGTATTGGGTAGCTCCCATGAAGGAAAAGTGAATTTAATTGCAGCAGTGACAAAGGATTTAATCGAAAAAGGCTATCATGCTGGGAAGTTAATAAAAGAAGTAGCCTCCCGATGCGGCGGTGGAGGCGGTGGTCGTCCTGACATGGCCCAAGCTGGCGGGAAAGATCCTGAAAAACTTGATTCAGCACTTCAATTTGTTGAGGAATGGGTAAAATCGGTTTGATAATAGGATAGATTAGTGTAAAATGTAGGTAACGATTCTAGAAAGCGGAAGCGCCTTGCCCAGGGGCGACAGGCATAAGACGAGCCGGCGAGGAGGTTGTTCTTTAACCTCCTTGACGGATTGGCTTATGACCCCGAGCTCCTAGGCGCTGTAGCTAGACATAACAATTCTCTCCTCTATTAGAAAAGCGAGGTGCGTGAAATGAGTTCATTTGACAAAACGATGCGTTTTAATTTTCCTGAAGAGCCTTTTGAACATGATGTAAATGACGTTCTTCTTCAAGTTTATGAAGCACTGCAGGAAAAAGGGTATAATCCGATAAATCAAATAGTCGGCTACCTATTATCTGGAGATCCTGCCTATATTCCACGTCACCGCGATGCTCGTAACATTATTCGTAAGCTGGAGCGGGATGAGATCATTGAGGAATTAGTCAAATCCTATTTAAAAAAGCAGCGAGAGGGTTAAGGAATGCGAATAATGGGTTTAGATGTAGGCTCAAAGACTGTCGGAGTTGCCGTAAGTGATGAACTTGGGTGGACAGCCCAGGGCCTAAAAACCCTCAAAATCAACGAAGAGAAGAATGAGTTTGGTTTTGAGGAAATTGGTCAAATAATAAAAGAGTATCAAGTTGATACGGTGGTCATCGGCCTTCCCAAAAATATGAACGGGACGATTGGTCCACGCGGTGAGGCAAGTCAGCAATTTGCAGCTGAAATTGAGAGTAAATTTGCTGTACCTACTGTTTTATGGGACGAGCGGTTAACAACGATGGCGGCAGAACGCGTTTTACTTGAGGCGGATGTAAGCCGAAAGAAGCGTAAGAAGGTTATTGATAAGATGGCAGCAATGATGATTCTCCAAGGTTATCTTGATAGTAAAAATTAATGAGGTGAAGAAATGACACACGAGCACGAACATGATCATGAGGAACGCTATATTACACTTATCGATGAAAACGGCGATGAACAATTATTTGAAATTCTTTTTACATTTGACTCAGATGAGTTTGAAAAGTCCTATGTATTCTTTTATCCGGTAGGAGCGAATGAAGACGAAGAAGAGGAAATTGACATTCTAACGTATGCATATATTCCTACAGAGGACGGCGGATTCGGTGAGTTAATGGAAATTGAAACCGACGAAGAATGGGACATGGTTGAAGAAGTCTTTAATACCTTCAATGAGGACCAAGAGGAAGAATAGAAGTAAGGGAACCGGCTTTTAAGAGGCTGGTTCCTTTTTTTTGTGGAGGGAAAAATTGACATATTCATGGTTAAATTGACATTTTTCTCACTATATGCTGAAATAATTACGATGTCTAATTTCGCTAATTAGTTAATTTTTTGGGGAAATTAGTGCAAAATATCGTGTTACATTGGTCAGAGGGAAGGGGAAGAAAATGACAACTGACGAAAAAGGCGTAAAAAAAGCTGTAATCCGGCAAAAAATGCTTGAACATCAAAGTGAAGCAAAAATTGTCAGGAAGATTGTTTTAATTATTTCGATTTTAATGCTATTATTCATAGTCGTTATTGGCGGCGGAGGTTATCTCTACATACAATCAGCACTTAAACCACTTGATTCAAAAAGTAAGAGTCAGAAAACAGTTGACATTCCGATTGGCTCAACAGTGACGGGAATTGCTCAAACTTTAGCACAAAACGGAATTATAAAAAATGCAAAGGTATTTAAATATTATGTAAAGCTTAAAAATGAAGGCGGGTTTATGGCAGGGGAATATCAGCTTAGTCCATCCATGGATGTTCCTGAAATTGTCAGTCGCTTAAAAACGGGCAAGGTTCTCGCAAAGGCAAGTTTTAAAATCACGATTCCAGAAGGGAAGCAGATTAGGGAAATTGCCGCCATCATGGCAAAGGCTACAAATCAAAAGGAAGATGATGTGTTAAATAAATTAAATGATAAAGTGTTTATTAAAACATTAATGATTAAATATCCTGATGTCTTAACTGACGAAATCTTGAATGGTTCCATAAAATATCCACTAGAAGGGTACCTATTTCCGGCAACATATCCATTTTACAAGCCGAACCCATCGGTCGAAGAGATGGTCACGGTAATGCTTGACAAAACCCGTACGGTATTAGCGGACTACTCCGACGAAAGCAAAGATAAAAAGCTGTCAGTCCATCAGTTGTTAACCATGGCTTCTTTAATTGAAGAGGAAGCAACCGGAAAGGCCGACCGTAAAAAAATTGCCAGCGTTTTCTATAATCGTATAAAGAAGGGAATGCCGCTGCAAACGGACCCAACCGTCCTTTATGCGCAAGGGAAGCATAAAGAAAAGGTTCTATATAAGGATTTAGAAGTGAGCTCCCCTTATAATACTTATCAACATACCGGTCTTCCTCCAGGACCGATTGCCAACGCTGGAAAGATTTCTATAGAAGCGGCACTAAAACCTGAGGAAACAGATTATTATTACTTCCTGGCAACCGCTGAAGGTGAGGTTATTTTTACCAAAACATTAGAAGAACATAATCAGGAAAAAGCAAAGCATATTTCCAATAAAAAATAAAACATAAATAAGGGGGGAAAGTTCGCATTCCCCTCTTATTTATGATAAAATGGTACAAGTGTTTTAAAAGGTAATCTATAGCGTAACTCACAGGAAGGTAATTTGCGGCATCGTCTGCTCGAAACGTACCCGAGTCGAAATTCATTCAGCTCGTAACGTCCGTATCTGTGAACGCTATTTTTTCATGTTTAAAGAGCATTTTTTGTATGGAAAAGGGGCGGAGCGCCGCAAAAACGAATCAGAATAGCCAAACTGAGTGATAAATATATGTTTTTTACTCTGAATAGATGAAGTTAAAGCTCTGCACACACCACCTTTATTATTTAGGTTGGCCCTTGGGATAAGATTTCCATTATAGATGGTGGAACGCTATTTTCATTTTTTTGAAAGATGCTTTTAAAGGATTGAGGTGACGGCAGCTTGTTAAATGAGAAGCTGCATTTTTATATTGAAGGTTTAATTCCAGCTCGAAATCCATTGTTTATGGAAATGGAGAGCTATGCAAAAAAGCATAATGTCCCGATCATGGAGCTTGCAGGAATTGAAACAATGCTGCAATTACTGCGCATTCACCGTTCAAAAAAAATTCTTGAGGTTGGAACCGCGATTGGTTATTCAGCTTTAAGAATGGCTAGTGCAATTCCAGAAACGCATATCGTTACAATTGAGCGTGACGAGGAACGAATAAACCTTGCCAAAGAATTTATCCAACGATCCGGGAATGGTGAGCAAATTGCCTTAATCGAAGGGGATGCGCTAGAGGTTGAAGAAACAGTAAGTGGATATGCCCCGTATGATGCAATCTTTATTGATGCAGCTAAAGGTCAATATAAAAAGTTCTTTGAAATATATGCTAAATATCTTACTGAAGACGGAATGATTATTACTGACAATGTTTTGTTTAAAGGACTTGTTGCAGAAGCAGAAATTGAATCAAAGAGAACCCGAAATCTAGTGAAGAAAATTGATGAATTTAACCGCTGGTTAATGAATCATCCGGATTATGATTCCGTGATTCTTCCTGTTGGGGACGGGGTTGCAATCAGCAAAAGAAGAGGTGGGAGGAAATGAAGAAGCCTGAAATACTTGTTACACCATTGACAGTAAATGATATTTTACCTTTAGCAGAAGCGGGTGCAGATGCGTTTGTCGTTGGTGAGCAGAGATATGGTTTACGGCTTGCAGGGGACTTTAACCGCGAAGATGTCCAAAAGTCAATTGAACTGGCCCATTCCAAAGGAAAAAAAGTTTATCTCGCCATGAATGCGATTTTTCATAATGAGAAAATCGCTGAATTGAGTGAGTATATTCAATTTGCAGCGGCGGCTTCGGTGGATGCCATCATTTTTGGCGATCCGGCTGTATTAATGATAGCAAAAGAAGTGGCTCCTGATATGAGGCTTCATTGGAGTACTGAGACAACCGGAACGAACTGGTACACTTGCAACTATTGGGGCAGAAAAGGGGCAAAAAGAGCGGTTCTAGCACGTGAAATTAATATGGATGCAATTGTGGAAATAAAGGAAAATGCAGAAGTAGAAATTGAAGTGCTCGTTCACGGTATGAGCTGTATGTTCCAATCAAAGCGTTCATTGCTTGGTAACTATTATGAGTACCAAGGAAAAGTCATGGAAATTGAAAATCGCAAGATGCAAAAAAATATGTTCTTACACGATAAAGAACGTGAAAACAAATATCCGATTTTCGAAGATGAAAATGGCACCCATATCATGAGTCCGAATGATATTTGTATCATTGATGAGCTGCAAGATATGTTAGAGGCCGGGGTTGATTCTTTTAAAATTGATGGGATTTTAAAAAGCCCGGAATATATTTTAGCTGTGACAAAAGCGTATCGTGAGGCCATTGATTTATTTTTTGAAGATGCAGACGCTTATGATGATAAAAAAGGCGAACTGTTAGCGAACATCGAGGAAATTCAGCCAGCTAATCGCTCGTTGGATACGGGATTCTTTTTCAAAGAAACAGTTTATTAAGAGGGAGGAGTTCAATCGTGAATACAGTAAAAGATAAAATTTCTGAGATGATCGACGGAAAACGTGTCATTGTCAAGAAGCCGGAACTCCTTGCTCCAGCAGGCAATTTAGAAAAATTGAAAATCGCTGTTCAATATGGTGCAGATGCCGTATTTATTGGCGGTCAAGAATATGGCCTTCGTTCAAATGCTGATAACTTCACATTTGAAGAAATGAAAGAAGGGGCACGGTTCGCCAAAGATTACGGTGCAAGGATTTATGTTACAACCAACATTTTTGCCCATAATGAAAATATCGAAGGCTTAGAGGAATATATCCTTGGTTTAAAGGAGACGGGGATAGCGGGAATTATTGTCGCAGACCCGCTAATTATTGAAACTTGTCGTCGCCTCGCACCAGAGATTGAAATCCATATAAGTACACAGCAATCACTGTCAAACTGGAAAGCTGCTCAATTTTGGAAAGAGGATGGGGCAGAACGTGTGGTTTTAGCACGTGAGGTTAGTGCAGAAGAAATCAGAGAAATGAAAGAAAAGGTGGATATAGAAATTGAAACCTTTATTCATGGAGCTATGTGTATTGCCTATTCTGGTCGCTGTACCTTGAGTAATCATATGACTGCCAGGGACTCAAACCGAGGCGGCTGTTGCCAGTCGTGCCGATGGGATTATGACCTTTATCAATTAGAAGGTAGCGAAAAGGAAGTAGCTCTTCACGATGAAAAGGATGATCCATTCGCGATGAGTCCAAAGGACCTTAATTTAATTAAGGCAATTCCGCAAATGATTGAGCTTGGCATTGACAGTTTAAAAATTGAAGGCCGAATGAAATCGATTCATTACATCGCAACGGTCGTAAGTGTTTATCGTAAAGTGATTGACACTTATTGTGCGGATCCAGAGAATTTTGTGATTAAGCAAGAATGGTTAGAGGAACTTGATAAATGTGCCAACCGGGAAACAGCACCGGCATTTTTTGAAGGGGTTCCAGGGTATAAAGAGCAAATGTTTGGTAATCATAGCAAGAAGACAAAGTTTGAATTTGTCGGTCTTGTCTTGGATTATAATGAGGAAACACAAATGGTAACACTGCAACAGCGAAACCATTTTAAACCAGGAGAAGAAGTGGAATTCTTCGGACCGGAAATTCAAAACTTTACTCATGTGATTGATAAAATTTGGGATGAAAAAGGTAATGAACTGGATGCAGCTAGACATCCACTTCAAATTGTACAATTTAAATTGGACAAACCGGTATACCCTAACAACATGATGCGAAAGGAGAACTAGCAAGATGCGCAAACCAGTTGTTATAGGTGTAACGGGTGGCTCAGGCTCCGGAAAAACCAGTGTAACAAACGCTATTTATGAAAGTTTGAAAGATCATTCCATTTTGGTGCTTGAACAGGATTATTATTATAAGGATCAGCATGATGTACCCTTCGAGGAACGATTGAAAACAAATTATGATCATCCACTTGCATTTGACAATGATTTACTCATTGAACATATTGAGAAGCTTTTACGTTATGAAGCAATTGACAAACCGGTTTATGATTATGCCATCCATACCCGTTCAGACAAAGTCATTCCGATTGAACCGCAGGATGTAATTATTTTAGAAGGAATCTTAGTACTTGAGGACGAGCGTCTCCGCAATTTAATGGACATTAAATTGTACGTCGATACCGACGCCGATTTAAGAATCATCCGTCGCATGACGCGTGACATAAGCGAACGCGGTCGGACGTTTGATTCCGTTATCGACCAATATTTAAATGTGGTCCGTCCAATGCATAATCAGTTTATTGAACCAACGAAGCGTTATGCTGATGTGATTATTCCAGAGGGCGGCCAAAACCATGTTGCCATCGATATAATGGTCACAAAAATTCAAACAATTCTTGAACAAAAATCATTTTTGTGACACAATAGCAAAGAAAAGCTTATTTAATATTATTTTATTGCGCGCCCTGATTCAAGGACGCGCTGCTATGTATTTATGTCAAATGACATTAATACCTACATATACTACATACACAAATCTATTCGAGGATTGTGAAGACTAGAAGGAGTGAGGATTTTGGCTACAGAAAAAGTATTTCCAATGACACAAGCAGGAAAAGACAAATTAGTCCAAGAGCTTGAGTATTTAAAATCAGTGAAACGTAAAGAAGTGGTGGAAAGAATTAAAATCGCACGAAGCTTCGGTGACTTATCTGAAAACTCTGAGTATGATTCCGCGAAAGAAGAGCAGGCATTTGTTGAAGGCCGAATTACAACTTTAGAAAATATGGTTCGCAATGCCAAAATTATTGCTGAAAGCGAGATTGTCGGTGACTCTGTTATTTTAGGTAGATCCGTTACCTTTGTTGAGCTGCCAGATGGTGATGAAGAAACGTATACGATCGTTGGGAGTGCCGAGGCAGATCCATTTGAAGGAAAGATTTCAAATGACTCGCCGATTGCCAAAAGCCTGTTAGGTAAAAAAGTAGGCGATCAAGTCTCTGTTCAAACGCCTGGCGGTGAAATGAGCGTTCGAATCGTTAATATTAAATAATTGTCTTTATATATTTCATTTGAATCATTGTTTGAAATTAGCAAACCTCGTCAAAACTTTTGACGAGGTGTTTTTTATGTGGAGAAGACGGGCCATTGCATGGTTATTTATTTGTATAACAGGTTTGCTGTTGCTTTTAATACGTTTAATGCAAATCCAATTGATTGAGACAGAGACTTTTTCTAAGCATAATGTGAATTTACTCGAGGAAAGTGTCAAACAAAGAACCCAAGAGCTGGTAATTGATAATGGCAGGGGGAATTTCCTTGACCGAAACGGGGACATGCTGACGCATAAGAAAGTGTCTGTCCTTGTCCTGTTTCCATTTTTAAAAAAAATCGATTGGGATATTGAGAAGGTGTCTGATATTTCCGGGATACCGGTTCATTTACTTCAATTGGCAGTAGACACGACAAAGAAGCCGTTTGCTTTTGGTGACCCTGAACCTCGTGAATTGACCACATCACAAATGGAAAGAATCAATGCCTTGAAAATACCTGGTGTGTTTGCGATTGAAAAAAAGTTTGAACGTGCCGAGGTGCCGGCTGAGCAGTTACTCGGCTTGACCGGAGAAAACCCGGAGGAATTAAAGAAACGCTATCCGAATAAAGAACTTTCGGAGAAAACGCTTCTAGGTGTCTCTGGGCTTGAAGAAAGCTTTGATGAATTCTTACTTCCTGAAGGGAAATCCAAGCTTGTTTACCATGTAGATGGCTCTGGTGCACCACTATTCGGAATCAACGTAAAGTATATTGACCCAGCCAATCCATTTTATCCTGTGAATGTTCGGACAACGATAGATAAAACTATTCAGCAAAAAGCAGAGGATTTAGTTGATCAATATCAAATAAAAAAGGGCGGGTTAGTACTCCTTGATATTGAGGATAATAGTGTGCTGGCGATGGTTTCACGGCCAGCGATTAATAAAAAGGATCCATACAGCGGGGCAGGAATTACAAATAAAATGTTGAAACAGCAAATCATGGGATCGGTTTTTAAAACCGTAGTTGCCGCTGCTGCTATCGATCATAATCTTGACAGTCCTACTCGACTTTTTGATTGCAGTAAAAAAATTAACGGGAAACCAGAAATAAAATACGATTATGGGATGCTTGATTTTACGAATAGCTTTGCGAGAAGTTGCAATCGTACGTTTGGAGAACTGGCTAAAGAGATACAAAGAATTGACCCTCACCTTTTAGAGGATTATGCCGGCAAATTATCTTTGACCGGCACTAATGGCTGGCAGGGGGATGTCTATCATACAAGCCATTTCAAGCAACTCGCTGATGAAGATAAGGGCAGAGTATTTTTATCTGATGAGGCGAGAAAGGATGCGAATTTTGTGGCGATGTCCGGAATTGGCCAGAATGAAGTTCGGGCTACTCCTTTAGCTGTCGCCAATATGATGGCGACGATTGCGAGAGGAGGTAAAAAGGAAATGGTCAGTGCAGTAGGGAAAATTGAGTATAAAAACGGGACAACGATGGTTGATTTCCCCAAACAAAGCTTAAAAGGTGAGACCATTTCTCCTTATACCGCAATGAAACTGCAGAAATTGCTGCGTGAAGTCGTGCTAAACCCAAATGGCACGGGTAGATGGTTTAAGGATTTACCATACGAGGTGGCAGGGAAATCAGGTACAGCAGAAACGGGAAAATATGAAGATGGCAAGCAATTGCATAATAAATGGTTTGCCGGTTATTTTCCTTATCAACATCCTAAATATGCGTTAGTGGCTGTTAATTTGGATGTGTTAGATTCGGAGGGTGGAGTTAATTTACTGTTTGCTGATATGGTTAAAATGCTGAATGGAAATTATCATGGGACCGAACAGTAAAAAGGGTTTTCCCTTCAAGTTCTCTGAAAATCATGGTAGAATATTGAGAGCATTATTTATTGTCTAGCGCAAGTTGCCTAGGAGCTTGGACTCATAAGCCAATCGGCTTCGGAAGGCAAAAGGCACGCCTTCTATCAGCACTTGTCTAATACTGGTAGCCCCTGAACAAGGCGCTTCCGCATTTCTAGTTAGGGAGGAATATGAAATTGAGTAATGATTTTAATTCTAGTTCTCGTTCCGGATACCGTGCGAAAAGGAAAAAAACGAATCTCTTCTTAAATGGTTTAATCGTTATTGTGCTGCTATTAATTATTTTTGTCGCATACAATATTTTTGCTTCAGGCAGTGATGAAACGGCAGCACCAAAGAAACAAGATCCTAAAACAGAGCAAAAGAAATCGGTACATAAAAAGGATCAGGATAAGAAAAAAAATGAGGACGTCAAAAAGGATGATAACTCGTCAAATGCTGCTAATTCGGAACACCAATCAAGTGAAGAGGCTTCCACTCCTCAAAAGGCTGACGATTCACAGGCAGTGGAGTCAACTGGAGGCAGTTCTTCGAATGTGTTAAAAACCATCGAAAATCCGAGCTGGAAGCCTGTTGGTACTACTCAAACTGGTGATCATACTCCTGTTTATAATGGAGTCGATTGGAATGAGATGCTGAATGCCATCTCCTATGCAACCGGACTTGACCAAGGAAATATGTCGGTTTTTTGGTTGGGCAGTGACAAATCTACCACGAATGCCGCTATTGGAACAGTCTACTCTAAAGATAAACAGCAAAAGTATAAAGTCTATATCAAATGGGTGGATGGCCAGGGCTGGATGCCTACAAAAGTGGAAGAACTTGCAGAACTTCAGAAATAAATGAGAGGATGGGTCAGAGATGGCCCATCCTCATATTTTTTCAAGTGGGATTTCATGCCATTGATAAGTGTATCAATAGATCCCCCCTGGTCAAAGTGATCCTATTTCTTTTTAAAATGAACAACAGCCGTAAAGTAGGTTTGTCCATTTTCATTAACATGCATTTGGTGGGATACGGAATGGACTCCAAGCAAGATCGCTCTGTTCTCATCAATTTGAGTTTCAATCTTTTTTTGTAATGTTTTAAGATTATTGGCCTCAAAGAACTCCACTTTATCCTCAATCAAATCAAATTGAAAATTCATCTAATATCATCCTTTCCATAATTCCATTTTAGTGATTTCCTTCTATACTATCAACGGATTTGAATAAAAGTTTGAACTATGATAACATAATTTTGATTTAATCCATAGTATACTCATAGGAATTATACACTTATGTTTGAGGAGTGAAATGATGGGAAGAGAATTTCTTGAAATCTTTGAAGAGTGGGCTGATTCATATGATGAGACCGTCGTTGGTCATGATATCGAATATAAAGAAGTATTTTCAAATTATCAGCAAATATTAGAGGCTGTAGCAGCCAGGTCAATTGGTCATGTGGTTGAATTTGGTGTCGGTACGGGAAATTTGACGAATAAGCTGATAGCAAACGGCTTAAGGGTTACGGGAATTGAGCCGTCTCCTTCAATGAGAAAAATTGCCGAAGAAAAGCTTGGCGGTAAAGCAGTGCTTCTTGATGGGGACTTTCTTCTTTTTCCACAAGTAAAAAATATAGAAACCTTTGTCAGTACGTATGCTTTCCATCATTTAACCGATGATGAAAAAGCGGAGGCTATTTCTTGCTATAGCAAGCACCTTTCAAAAGGTGGTAAAATAGTGTTTGCGGATACGATGTTTGAATCCGCGGAAGATTATAAACAGCAAATCGTAAAAGCAAAACATGAAGGCTTTCCTAACCTGGCAAAAGATTTGGAAACTGAATATTATACAACGATTCCGTTTTTAAAAAATACTTTGGAAGAAAATAGTTTTAGCGTTACCTTTACCCGCTTCAACGATTTTGTCTGGTTAATGGAAGGCGTAAAACAGTAAGAAAAGCGGAAGCGACCGTTTAGCGCACGACAGGATTGGACCGCTCTACATGAGATAAAGGAAACACGAAGAGCACAAGCGATTCGATGTTGACTTATCGTAAAGAGGAGAGGGCCAATACACTAGTCGCTGGGCTGCTTGCGCTAGACAGTCATCGAAGTTTAATGATTAAATTCTTAAATTAGTAGAAAGAGGTCAAATCAATGAAAATCGCTATCATCGGAGCAATGGAAGAAGAAGTTACTTTACTAAGAAACAATATCGAGGACAGAACCCAAGAAGAAGTGGCAGGCTGCGAATTTACGTTTGGAAAAATGCATGGAGCGGATGTAATTCTGCTTCGTTCAGGGATTGGTAAAGTTAATGCGGCCATGTCTACCACGATTCTGCTTGAGAAATATAAACCTGATTACATCATTAATACCGGATCAGCGGGAGGTTTTAATCCTTCACTTAATGTAGGTGATGCCGTTATTTCAACTGAGGTTCGCCATCATGACGTAGATGTTACCGCTTTTGGTTATGAGTATGGTCAAGTACCACAGCTTCCGGCTGCGTTTTTAGCTGATGAGAAATTAATGGCAGTTGCAGAAACAGCTTCAAACGAACTAGAAAAATTCCAAATTGTGAAGGGGTTAATTGTTACGGGAGATTCTTTCATGGAAGACCCAGTCCGTGTCGATTTTGTTCGGTCGAAATTTAAAGATTTACAGGCGGTTGAAATGGAAGCTGCTGCTATCGCGCAAGTGGCTCATCGCTTTGGAGTTCCTTTTGTCATTATTCGTTCGCTTTCTGACATCGCCGGAAAAGAATCAGAAATTTCATTTGATCAATTTATTGACAAAGCAGCCACAAATTCAGCTACTTTAGTTATGAAAATGGTAGCAGCGATACGTTAGGTTAACAGGGGTGGAGAAATGAAGGTCTACAAAAATGTTCATGAATTAATTGGGCACACACCAATCGTTGAATTGACGCAGTTTCCCTTGCCCAGTGGCGTTCGTATTTTTGCAAAACTGGAGTTCATGAATCCTGGGGGAAGTGTTAAAGACAGGCTTGGAATGGAACTGTTACGTGAGGCATTTTCGAGTGGGAAACTTCGACCAGGCGGGACGATCATTGAGCCAACTGCCGGAAATACTGGGATTGGTTTAGCGCTTGCTGCGATAAATAAAGGAGTTCAGGTGATTTTCTGTGTGCCTGAAAAGTTCAGCATGGAAAAGCAGGAAATCATGAAAGCACTTGGGGCAAAAATTGTTCATACACCAACGGAGCAAGGAATTAAGGGGGCGATTGCTAAAGCAGAGGAACTGCTTAAAGAAATTCCCGCTTCCTATTGTCCGCAGCAATTTGCTAATCCAGCTAATCCTGCTACCTATTATAAAACACTAGGACCAGAACTCTGGGATCAACTAGATGGTGACATAGATGTTTTTGTTGCAGGGGCAGGTTCAGGCGGTACGTTCATGGGAACTGCCCGTTATTTGAAAGAACAAAAGAAACAGCTAAAAACAGTTATTGTTGAGCCTGAAGGATCTATTTTAAATGGCGGTGCATCAGGTCCCCATAAAACAGAAGGGATCGGCATGGAATTTTTGCCGCCGTTTATGGAACCTGACTACTTTGATGCCATTCACACCATTGCGGATGCTGATGCCTTTCACCTCGTTAAAGAGTTAGCCGCTAAAGAGGGGTTGCTTGTCGGCAGTTCTTCTGGTGCAGCCTTTTATGCGGCCCTCAAAGAGGCTGAAACAGCAACGGCGGGTACAAACATCGTAGTTATTTTTCCAGATGGCAGTGAACGTTATTTAAGCAAAAAAATCTTTGAGGGGGGGATTTAGGATGAGAAGAAAGACGAAATTGATTCATGGCGGCATTAGTGAAGATCCAGCAACAGGTGCTGTGTCTTTCCCTATTTATCAAGTAAGTACGTATAAACAGGAGGGTGTCGGCGGCCATAAAGGTTTCGAATATTCTCGCACTGGTAATCCAACAAGGCATGCACTTGAGGAGCTTATTAAAGACATTGAGGGCGGTAAAGCTGGATTTGCCTTTGGCTCGGGGATGGCTGCGATTACCGCAGTTATTATGCTATTTAACAGTGGCGATCACGTGATCTTAACTGATGATGTTTACGGTGGAACTTTCCGAGTCATGACTAAGGTGTTGAATCGTTTCGGAATTGATTCAACATTTGTTGATACAAGTAATTTGGACAATATTAAGAGTGAAATCAGACCAAATACAAAAGCGATTTATTTAGAAACACCGACAAATCCACTTTTAAAAATTACTGATATTGAAGCGGCGGCCAAGCTTGCTAAAGAACATGGGCTTTTAACCATTGTCGATAACACGTTCTCGACTCCATACTGGCAAAATCCGCTTGAGTTAGGTGCCGATATCGTCCTACATAGTGCGACGAAATACATCGGCGGTCATAGTGATGTTGTGGCGGGATTAGTTGTTGTCAACAGCGATAAGTTAGCCGAGGACCTTCACTTCGTGCAAAACTCGACTGGCGGGGTTTTAGGGCCTCAGGATTCGTGGCTACTCATCAGGGGTATTAAGACATTAGGGATCCGAATGGAAGAAACGGAAGCCAATACTAAGGCAATTGTTGAATTTTTACAAGGTCATGATCAGGTGAAAAAGGTATTTTACCCTGGCATTGAAACCCATCCTAATCATTCCATTGCTAAGAAACAAGCAAGAGGCTTTGGCGGTATGGTTTCGTTCGATGTTGGAAGTGCCGAAAATGCAGATCGATTACTAAGTAAAGTAAAATATTTTACTTTAGCTGAAAGCCTTGGTGCAGTAGAAAGCTTGATTTCTGTTCCGGCAAGAATGACCCATGCTTCGATTCCGGCAGAACGACGGGCTGAATTAGGCATCACAGACGGCTTGGTTCGTATATCCGTAGGACTTGAGGACATCGAAGACTTAATTGAGGACTTAACCCAGGCATTAAAATAGTGGAAAAAGGTGTCAGGCACCATGTGAATTTTTCACATGGTGCCTGACACCTTTTCTAATATTTACATACTGTTTACCGTTCTTTTCTGTAGTAAACTAGTTTAGTAGTCTAAAAGAAAAGCGGGTGATAAGAAGTGAAGCAACAAACGAAAGTGCTGTTTGAAAAAATGGTTGATTATAAACGTTTCGGAACTGTCTTATTGGCTGTCGGTATCGTTTTCTTTCTAGGTATAATCATTCCATTTGAAGCGAAAAGTGAAATGGATGTAAATATTATGATTCTTTCCTCGATGTCCTTCTTAGCTGTATCGATATTATTGTTTATTCAGTCAAAGCAATGCCAGCTCAAGCTGCTGGAAATGGAAGTTGACGAGGATTTTTTCATGAAGAAATAGGTGATCCCTAAAAAAAGGGACGCTTATTTTTTTTTGTGAATGATAAAGGCTTTTTAATTATTTTTTAAAAAAATTCAGTAAAAAGGTTTACAAAGTATAGTTGCGTGGATATAATTACCCTAGAAAGTAAAAAATTCCAAAGGAGGTCGAAGAAGATGAGTTTAGTATTAACTGGCATGAAAACTGTATATTTGAATATCACGCATTCGACCAGACTGGAATGGATTGCTTAACCTTTTGTTACAATACATATCCATGCCGCAGGGAGAATGACGCCTTGCGGTATTTTTGTGTCTAAAAAAGGCTGGCCGCAAGGAAGAATTTTCTTGCGGCCTTTTTGTGCCCTTTTTTCGCGCAAATTAGATATGTGTTGCATAAATTGGAAATGTTGTTGCTGAGCTTTACTGAAATATTTTTAAAAGGAGGTGGTAAATATGACTCTTAATATATTCTTTTTCTCGATTACATTTAAAAAACGTGAAGTAAGTCTTCAAGAGGCGGTTCAACTGGAAATGGTTGAACAACTTTATCAGCAAAATAAAGACCGTCAAATTTCCATGCATCATTTTATGTAATACTGCTTTAAATAAAGGAAGTGAATCAAAATGACATTAAATATATTCTTTTTCTCGATTACATTTAAAAAACGTGAAATAAGTCTTCAAGAGGCGGCTCAACAGGAAATGGTTGAACAACTTTATCAGCAAAATAGAGACCGTCAAATTTCCATGCATCATTTTATGTAATACTGCTTTAAATAAAGGAAGTGAATCAAAATGACATTAAATATATTCTTTTTCTCGATTACATTTAAAAAACGTGAAGTGAGTCTCCAAGAAGCGGTTCAACAGGAAATGGTTGAAAAACTCTATGAGGAAAATAAAGACCGTCAAATTTCCATGCTTCATTTCATGTAAGAAAGCTTTAAAAAAGGAAGTGAATCAAAATGACACTGAATATATTCTTTTTAACGATTACCATTAATAAACGTAGTATGAATCTCGAAGAAGCTGTACATCAAGAAATGGTTGAAAGACTTTATGAAAAAAACAAAGATCGTCAAGTATCCATGTACCGCTTCATGTAAGGAATAAAAAAATCGATGAATGGAAGGGTGGTTTTTTAAATGTTGTTTTTTCTAATGCAAGGTCGTGGTGCTAGCCTATGGGATATGAAGGATACCACCTAGCTAAGGAAGCAAAAAATAGGAGGTAATGTACATGCCGCTGCATATTTTATTCTTATCACTTATCTTTAAACCAAAGAAAACAAACAAGAGCTTCAACTCATAACCCAATCATGGAAAGATAAATCAAATTGCTAATAGCTCAAAATGTTCGTTAACAAAATGTTCACTTTTCCCTAAGGTAGGTACTGTGAAAATATGATAAATTCAAATTAGAAATAGCAGGATCTATCTAAGGGGTGGAGAATATGTTCATGGTTGTGATGGCAATTGTCATTACTGGGGCGATTGGCTGCGTAATTATTGCTGAAATAAGTGTGGAATAAACCAAAAAAATTAGAAGCATCGGCCATTCGTTCGGCCGATGCTTTTTAAATGCTAATTATATATCTTTCGTTAACTCTAAGAACTCATCAATATCATCGATACAGATGTGAACTGCTTTTTCCCAGAAATCCTTTTGGGTTAAATCTACTTGTAAATGTTTCTGTGCCAGTTCCTCGACCGGCATTGAGGCAGTGTCCCTTAACAAGGAAATATATTTATCCTCATATCCTTTACCTTCCTCGAGGGCCTCAGCATAAATACCAAGTGAGAAAAGATAGCCGAAGGTGTATGGGAAGTTATAGAACGGTACATCTGTGATAAAGAAGTGTAACTTCGAAGCCCAAAATAATGGATGATATTCTTCTAAGGCATCGCAGTAGGCATCTTTCTGTGCAGTTAACATTAATTCATTTAATCTCTCTACCGAAACAGGGCCTTGTTTTCTTTCTTCATAAAAACGAGTTTCAAATAAGTAGCGGGCATGGATATTCATTAACAGGGCTACGGTTCTTTGAACTTTATCATCAAGTAGTGCCAGTTTTTCTCCTATGTCTTTTGCGTTTTTTACAGCAGCATCAGCGACAATCATTTCCGCAAAGGTTGAGGCTGTTTCAGCCACATTCATGGCATAATTGCGATTAAGGAGTGGAACTCCTCTCATGGCAAACGTATGGAAGCCATGTCCAAGCTCATGTGCGAGTGTTGATACATTTGATGGTGTTCCAGAATAAGTCATAAAGATACGAGATTGTTCACTTTCAGGGAAGAAGGTACAAAATCCTCCTGGTGCTTTACCAGGGCGGTCTTCGCCTTCAATCCATTGATCTTCAAATGCATCTCGGGCAAATGTAGCCATTCTTTCACCAAAAGCGGCAAAATTCTGTTCAATAAATTTTGCACCTTCTTGATAGGAAAGATTGGAGGCTGTTGTTCCAAACGGTGCTTCTAGATCATACCAGCTTAGTTTTTCAACACCAAGAAGTTTGGCTTTCCGTTCTAAATAGGCGACAAGCTTAAGTTTGTTTTCGGAAATCACTGCCCACATCGTTTCTAGTGTTTCTTTTTCCATCCGGTTTATGTTCAGCGGCTCCTTCAGCACATCTTCCCAGCCTCTTTTTTCATAAACACTTAAACGGAAGCCTGAGAGATGATTTAAGGTTTTTGCCAGGAAATCTGCCTGAGCCCCCCAAGCCTTTTCCCAATTTTGAAAAATAACTGCACGTTCGTCGCGGTCTGGACTGGAGAATTTGTTAGAAGCCTGTCCGACAGAAAGCTGCTTCTCCTCACCGTTTTCATTAATCGAGATTTTAATTTTACTAACAATTAAATCATATAACTGGCCCCAGCTATGATAGCCGTCAACCTCAAGTGCACTGATTAGCGCTTCTTCTTCTTTTGACAGCTTTTCCTTTGCCCGCTCGCGGCTTTCGGTTAACACAAAGGAGAGTTCCACTAATGGCTCATTCGCTAATAACTCCTGCCAAACCTCATCGTCAATTGTTGTTAGCAGGTTATCGAAGGATCCAAGTGCTGTTTGGAAAGCCGCACTCAAGCTGGTTACTTTCGCATCATGGGTATACGCTTTCTTATCTTCGGTATTTTGTGCTAGTAGGCAGCCCACGAAAGCTCCAGCTTGAATAAGTTTTACTACTGCATTTTCTATATCTTCTAGTACCTCTTGAAGAAACTGGCGATCCTCCAGTGAATTGAGTGGAGTCCAGTTGTCTACCTTTGTCGCGAAAAGTTCAATTAATTGTCCAGTTCGCTCAAGGTGGTCTGCGAATTCTGAGGAATCACTGCCCCCATTAAAAAATACTTCTAAGTTCCAAACATCTGAATATGTAGTGGCTGTCATGCTATTTACCCCCTTTATTATGTATCTTTTCATTATAAAATAACTTTTCGAAAAATTCTATGTTTTACGGTTTTCGAAATAAAGAGGGCTCATGCAAAGGTGCATAAGCCGAATAAGAGTTCCTTAATAAAAACAGCTGTACCACCACCACGCCGCGAAGATAAACAATAGAATAAATAGAACGATTATGACTGCAATCCATACACCAGCACCGCTGGCATAAGGTGCAGGATAATCAGGATAGGGCGCTGGGTAACCGAAAGAATTTGGATAACCGTAAGGCATCGTGATTCCCCCCTTTATCCTTTAATAATAGGGTATGTGCCCTTTAAAATATTTGTATAGGCCAAAGTGTATGTCCAGGTGCGTTTTAACTGAAATTTCACATTTGTTTTCATATATTTGTAGTATAATTTAAACCTAGATTTAGTAATCGGGAGTGGAAAACAATTGAAAAAAATTCTGTTAGTGGACGATGAACTAAGAATGTTAGATTTACTTTCCCTCTATTTAGCACCGAAAGGGTATAACTGTATTAAAAAGACATCTGCTCTTGAAGCCATCCGTTTTTTAGAAGAGGATAAAGCGGATCTTATTCTGTTAGATGTTATGATGCCGGAAATGGACGGTTGGGAGACTTGCAAGGAAATCCGGAAAAATTGGGATATTCCGATTATCATGCTTACAGCGCGTAGCGAAAAAATGGATGTCGTAAGAGGGCTGAAGATAGGTGCGGATGATTACATTTCAAAGCCCTTTGACGAAGAGGAGCTAATTGCTCGAATTGAAGCCATGTTAAGAAGGAAAAAAGGAAATGGAGGAACGATTGGATTTCATGGTCTTTCCCTCAATGAAGAATCCTTTAATGTTTCATACAACCATCAGCAAGTGCCTGTAACCCCGAAGGAGTTTTCCTTATTAAACTTATTCCTACTAAATAGGAACAAGGTATTTACCAGGGATCAGCTACTGACGACGATTTGGGGTTATTCTGTTGGTACAGAAGATCGCACTATTGATTCACATGTACGCAATCTACGAGATAAATTGCGAAAAACAGGTTTTCCAGTTGATGAATATTTGACAACCGTATGGGGACTGGGGTATAAGTGGATGGATAAGGATTCATAAACGAATACTAATAGATTTAGATAATGTTTCAGGAGGAAAAAAAGTGAAGCTTCAAATGAAAGTGATTTTTGCTATTCTTACAGGAATATTATTTGTAGTCTCAGGCTGCACAAACAAAAGTGAGGATACAAAAAAGACCAACCTTAAAAATCAGGCTGAAACAAAAGCAAAATATGAGATAGTGGAAGCAAAATCCTTTAAAGTAAAAAATATTCGTGGGATTGGCTATCCAGGTAATGATAATGCCCTTTATGTGGCTGCAAATGATGGCATAAAAATGTACAAAGATGGAAAGTGGTACAAAACAACAACGAATCAACATGATTATATTGGATTTCAAGCGGTACAATCTGGTTTTCTATCTAGTGGGCATCCGCAAAAAGGGACAGGCTTAACGGACCCGCTTGGGTTGGTGCAAAGTGTTGATAAAGGGGAAACCCTTCAAAAATTAGCTTTCTATGGGAAAGTGAATTTTCATTTCACGGCAGCCAGTTTTTCAGGCGAGGGGTTATATGTGATTAGTGAACAGCCGAATGATGCTTTAAGTTTAGGCGTGAACTACTCGACAGATGGAGGAGGCACTTGGAAAAAAAGTGCGTTCAAGGATTTTAATGCAGACTCGCTTGGAATGATAGCTGTCCACCCGAAAAACGGTGCTATTATGGCAATGTCTACTAGGTCAGGGATATATTATTCAACCGATAACGGGAATACAATGAAGCTGATAACTGATCCATTTATGGTAACAGCATTAACGTTTACTGGGGATTCCATTTTATATTCAAGTGTTGAAAATGATCAAATAGTTTTAAAGACGTTAAATCCTGCATCGGGTGAACAAACGAACATTACTTTTCCCTTCTTGGATTATGATAATCCAATTACGTATTTAGCCATTAATCCGAAAAATGACAAGCAAATAGCGTTTACCACCTATAAAAATGATTTATTTGAATCAATTGATGGTGGTACTAATTGGAACAACCTAATGAAAGACGGAAAAAAAGAGATGAAATAATTTTTTAACGGGTTCCGTTTCTTATAGCCAAACGTTAATTTACAACTTATCAAAAAGCACCGCAAACCTGCGGTGCTTTTTGTTTGAACTTACCCTTTTAGTTGAACAACGAAAAAAGGAGTTGTCAGCTGCAACTCCATCCTCAAGACTAGCCCCTGTTACTTCAATAAAGCTATAGTTACTATTGCCCACCATTAGTATATCTATTATCACCCATCATGTAGTTTGAACTGTCCCTAGGCTTAGAATTTGGATTGGTTGGAATATGGGGGTTGTTATTGATTTTCTTACGCCTTAAGTCGATTATTAAAGTAAATCCCAAAATGCCGAGAATAAAAATAATAAAAAACCAAGTTACAGTCAAACAAACACCCTCTTTCACTTGCATTATATTCCATAAAATAATTTCCAGCCAATTAAATATAATCCTGATTAAAGTAATCTGCCCCGTTACTTCAATAAGAAAAGCCGCCTAAATGAAAGCTGGATCTTCAACTATTGCACCCGTTACCCATCCATGTATTACAAAATCAGTGCTGCACCACAGAGAATGAAAATGGTTAGGAAGTGTCAATACTG